>JAHWKJ010000337.1 GCA_019347905.1 Planctomycetota bacterium | reverse complement strand
TCAGAAGTTGACATGGGGTCGCCAGAACGAACAGCAACCGCATCAGGTCTGTCACTCCGCTGCGCCTCATTGGATGTCCAGTCGCTCGGTTGGGGATTGCATCTACAGACAGTTTCAAAACCGGGACTGGCTGCCGGCTGACGCTGAACGTTTCCGGCAATTCTTTGGACGCGAAGGGCGCCTGTCCCCGTTTTGGGAGAGAAAAGGGGACGTGCACCAAGCGTCAGCATCCGCCGAGCGGGGCGGCTGCAGCCGGCTGGTCGTTGTGTTCCTGGTGCCGCTGCTCCTTCTCGCGTTGCTGGCGTTCGCATTCCGGGCGGGTGATGGCGAGGCGGACAAGTTCGTGCGGGTCGTCCTTCAGCCGCTCGACGAGCGCCGGCGTCTGAAACTCCGGATGCTGCACGAGGATCTCGGCCACGTACAACCGCGCCCACCACTGCTCGTGCTTCGAAAGCGCCTCGAGCTCCGCGGCCACCCCCGGTTGGACGCGGTCCTCAGCGACGAACTGGTGCTCCTGCTTCCATAGGTTGCCGGCAACCAGGTGCTCGGCCCAAAGTATACGACGAAACCGAGCGGCTGTGAGGTCATGCGCGTGAACGAACGCCAGAAGTGCGTCGCCGGCCGACCGATTGTAAATGAAGGCGCTGAAACCTTCGGGGATTGCCTCGCCCTGTAACAAGCAGCCGCGAATGTATTGACTGTACGCGCTGTAGTCTGTTCGCTTCAACGGGTCCACCAGAAACGCGTCTGCGCGGTCGATCCTTGAAAACTCATCGTCCACAAATTCAGCAAGTATCGGATTCTCTGCATCCACGAACTGCGCCAGTCCCCGGACAATCGTGACGTGGATCGAGTTCGCTCCGTGGCTGATGTGGCTCTCGATCGCGGCTGGTCCGGCAAACAGTACAGCGCTTGACTCCGTACCGAGGTCCGGGGGCATAATCGTCGCTGAACAGCCCTGCGGTGGAGGTGGAATGTGGTCCGAAGATTGCGGACGGGAGAGGTCGCCCGGCAGGCGGGCGTGAACGTCGAGACGCTGCGGTTCTACGAGCGGCGGGGCATTCTGCCCGAGCCGCCGAGCACGTGCGCAGGAGAAGCCAATGAATACTCAGAGCCCGGAAAGATGGGATGCGATCATCATCGGCAGCGGGCAAGCCGCCAAGCCGCTGGCGATGGCCCTGGCCCAACGCGAGCGGAAGACAGCCGTCGTCGAGCGGGCCCACGTCGGCGGGTCCTGCGTCAATTACGGCTGAACGCCGACCAAGACCATGATTGCCAGCGCCCGTGTGGCGTGGCTCGCCCGACGCGCCGCAGAGTACGGCGTCCACACCGGCCCGGTCCAGGTGAACCTGCACGAAGTCCGCGAGCGGAAACGCGCGCTGGTCGAATCCTTCCGCAAGAGTGGCGAGCGGAAATACGACTCGACCGATGGCGTCGAGCTGATCCGCGGTGAAGCCTCGTTCGCCAACTCCCGCACGGTCCGGGTGCAGACGGCCGACAGCGGAACGCGGCTGCTGACGGCGGAGCCGATCTTCATCAACACCGGACTGCGGTCCGCACGGCCGCCGATCGACGGCATCGATCGCGTTCCGACGCTCGACAACGTCTCGATCATGGAGCTCGACGAACTCCCCGAGCACCTGCTGGTGCTGGGCGGCGGGTACGTGGGGGTCGAGTTCGCGCAGATGTTCCGCCGGTTCGGCAGCGAAGTCACCATCGTCCAGAGGCATCGGCAGTTGCTCGCGCAGGAAGACCCCGACGTGGCCGAAGAGGTCGCGAAGATTCTCCGCGAGGACGGCATCGGCGTGCGGCTGGAGACTTCGGGTGCGCGCCTCGAGCAGGACGCCGACGGGCGGGTCCGGCTCACCGTCCACGGCCCGGACGGCGAATGCGTTCTCGCCGGTTCGCATCTGTTGAACGCCGCCGGCCGCATTCCAAACACCGACGCGCTCGAGCTGCCGGCAGCGGGCGTCGCGACCGACGACAAAGGGTTCATCCCGGTCAACGACCGCCTCGAGACGAACGTGCCCGGCATCTACGCTCTGGGCGACGTGAAGGGCGGCCCGGCGTTCACGCACGTTTCGTACGACGACTATCGCATCGTGAAAGCCAACCTGCTCGAAGGCGGCAACGCCGGTACGAGCGGGCGGCCGACCTGCTACACGGTCTTCATCGACCCGCAGCTCGGCCGGATCGGCCTGAGCGAACGCGAAGCCCGCGCGCAGGGCCGCCGTATCCGAGTCGCGAAGATGCCGATGACCCACGTCGCCCGCGCGCTGGAGTTCAGCGAGACGCGCGGCTTCATGAAAGCGATTGTCGACGGCGAAACCGACGAGATCCTCGGCGCGACCGTGCTGGGCCTGGAAGGCGGCGAGCTGATGTCGATGCTCCAGATCGCCATGCTGGGCCGGCTGCCGTACACGGCCCTGCGCGACGCCATGTTCGCGCACCCGACGCTGGCCGAGTCGCTGAACAACCTGTTCGCCACGCTGACGTCCGCTTGACTCCCGTACTATGGTACGGGGACAGAATCGATGCTGACAAACCTTGGGGCGGAGGTGGATTGTGGTGCGAACGCTGCGAACAGGAGAGGTGGCCCGGCAGGCGGGCGTGAACGTCGAGACACTGCGGTTCTACGAGCGGCGGGGCATTCTGCCCGAGCCGCCGCGGCGCGCGTCGGGCTATCGCGAGTATCCACCGGAGACGGTGGACCTCATCCGCTTCGTGAAGCGCGCCCAGGAACTCGGCTTCTCGCTGGCGGAGGTCCAGGATCTGCTCGCGTTCCGGGGCGCACGTCGGCAGCCGCCACGCAAGGTGCGGCGGCTGGTGAAGGCGAAGCTCTCGGAGATCGATCACAAGATCCGGGACCTCGAGTCGATGCGCAGCGCGCTGGGCGACCTGCTTTGTGCCTGCGAGCAGCGAGCCTCGTCGCAGTTGTGCCCGATCATTGAATCGCTCAGTAACTGCCCGCAATGTGGTGCCGAAATGGATGGTGCGGCGGGATTATGAAATCAGGGGCGTGCGACGCACTTTGCGATTTTCATAGGGCCCACCCCGGTCGTGCGGTTGCAATGTCTGTCGCACACCCGGCATCCAGGCAGCTCGAGTTTTTTGCTTGACTCCGTACCATAGTCCGGAAGCTAGAATGCAGGTGTGGCGCGGCCGCCAGCTTGCGCTGCCCGGCGCGTTTCCCGCAGGAGGATTGTCCACAGTGAGACGACCGACATTCAGCAGGACCGTTGTGTCTGTGGTCTCTACGGCGGCCGTCGCGCTGGTCGCGCTCGGCAGTCTGTGCCTCGTCGGATGTGAACCGGCCGTGAATGCGCCGGTCCCGCAGCCGGCGGCCGAATCGGCCGCGTCGACGCAGCGGACCGAGAGGCATTCGACACAGGCCGCTTCTGAATTTGCCGTGCGCGACCTTTCAGAATCGACCGTCGGACGGACCGTGCACATCGAAGGCCGCGTCTCAAAGCAGTGTCCGGCGGTCGGCTGCTGGATGATCGTCGACGATTCCAGCGGTGAGATCTTCGTCGACCTGAATCCGGCCGGCCAGCGCCTGCAGGAAGAGCGGGAGCGCCAGAAGGCGCGCGTGGTCGGTAGCGTGGTGTATCGCGGCGGCGAGTTGCAACTGGCACCCGAATCCGTGGAGTTCCCCGCCGATGCAGACGCTCGATCAAATCCATGAGGCGGTGAACCGGCTGGAGACTGCCTCGCCCTGGGCCTTCGTGCTCGCCGCGCTCGCGGGTCTGCTGCTGGTGGTCACACCCAGCGTCCTGGCGATGATCCCGGCCGTCATGGGCTACATCGCCGCCGAGCCGGGCATTCGCCGCTGGACGGCCGCGACGCGCAGCCTGGCATTCGTGCTCGGCACGGCGACGACATTCGGATCCTACGGCCTGGTCTTCGGCTGGGCCGGAGCGAAGCTGGCGCCGCTGTTCGGGGCGAACGGCTACCTCATCGCCGGGATCGTGCTGATTCTGCTGGGCGCTGTGCTGCTCGCGAAGCTCAAAGTGCGGCTGCCGATGATCCGCCTGCCGGAACGAAAGGTCAGCAGCGCGCTGGGGGCGTATGCTCTCGGCCTGCCATTCGGGCTGGTCGGTTCGGCCTGCCCGTGCTCGATGCCGGTCGTGCTGGCGCTGCTTTTGTATGCTGGAAGCGTGGGCAGCGCCTGGTTCGGCGCGGCGCTCTTGTTCGTCTTCGCCCTGGTCCGCGGGTTTCCGCTGGTTCTGGCGGGGACTTTCACGGGACTGCTCAAAGACCTGCGAGGGTTCGCTCGCTGGCGGCCGTTGGTCGAAAAGGCTTCGGGCGTCCTGCTGGTCGGCCTGGGCGTCTTCTTCGTCGCCCAGAGGTTCCTGTGAATCGCTGAGGCCGTGCTCTCATGACAGCGACAGCGGCCACCACAGTGGATTTCGTCGTGATCGGCGAGCCGACGCTCCACTGCGCCGGCTGTGAACAGCGGGTTGCGAAGGTGCTCCGGCAGATCGGCGGCGTCGAGGACGTTCAAGCGAGCCACGAGACGCAGCACGTGAGAGTTACGTTCGACCGCGGGCAGGCCGAGCCGGGACAGATTCGGATGGCTCTGCAGCACATGGGCTATCACGTCGAGTCGGCCGAGCGCCCGAAACCCGCCGCGAGCGAGCCAGCCGAATCACCGGCGGCTGCGTCGGCCGAACCCGTTTCACACGGGAATGGCCGCGCGCGGGCGGAACCGCAGCCCTCCGAAGCCCCGCCGCGCCGCCATCCGCACGAACGCGACGAAGTCGTCGAGCGATTCGCCAGCGACGAATCCGGTGTGTCGCGGGGTCTGGAACGGCTCCAGGTGAAAATCGGCGGGATGGAGTGCTCGTTCTGCGTGGCGACGATCACCAAGGCCTTGGGTCGCATGGAAGGCGTTGAGGAGACCAGCGTCAACATGGCGCACGAAGAGGCGCTGGTGACCTACGACCCGGCGCTGGTCATGCCGACCGAGCTCAAGCAGACGCTCCGCGATCTCGGCTACACCGTGCGCGACGTGGGCAAGGAGCGGACGTTCGAGGAGCAGGAAGCGCAACTGCGGGCCGAGCGGAACAACCTGCTGTTCGCCGCCGCTCTCGCGGTGCTCGCCTTCTTTTTCATGGTGCTGATGTGGGCCGATCTGCTGGCGATGGATCGCGCCTGGCCGTTCATGAGCTGGCTGGCCCCGACGCTGGCGCTGTCGACGATGTTCGGCCCCGGCTGGCATTTCTTGAACATGGCCTGGGCCGGTCTCAAACGGGGCATTCTCAACCAGCACGTGCTGATGGAGTTCGGCGCCGTGGCCGGGCTGCTCGGGGGTTTTCTGGCGTTCGTGGTAGAGTTCCCCGACTCGCCTCTCTCCGAGTGGCTGGGCGTGACGTACCCGGTTCTGTTCGACTTCTTCGGGGTGGTGGTGTTCATCAACACGTACCACATCCTGTCCGCGTATGTCTCGCTGGTCGTACGGACGCGGGCCTCGCAGGCGGTCCGGCGACTGCTCGAACTGGTTCCGCCGACGGCCCGCGTCGTCCGCGAAGGGCGGGAAATCGACGTCCCCCTGGAAGAGGTCGAGGTCGGCGAGCTGGTGCGGGTCCGGCCGGGCGAGTCGATCCCGCTTGACGGCGAGGTGGTCGAAGGGGCCTCCGGCGTCAACGAGAGTCTCGTCACCGGCGAATCGATCCCGCAGGAGAAGACGCCCGGCGACGAAGTCATCGGCGGAGCACTCGTCGAGGCTGGCACGCTGCTGATCCGCGTCTCACGGGTTGGCTCCGAGAGTTTCGTCCAGCAGGTGGCCCGGCAGGTCGAAGAAGCGCGGGCGCTCAAGCCGGGCGTTCTGGTGCTGGTGGACCAGGTGCTGAAGTATTTCGTTCCGGGCGTGCTGGGCTTCGCCGTGGCCGGCTTTCTGATCTGGACCATCGGGGCCGCGCTCTTTGCCGGGGAGCCGGACTGGACGCGGGCGCTTTTGGCCTCGCTCGCGGTGCTGGTCATGGGCTACCCGTGTGCGCTGGGGATGGCGACTCCCCTGGCGATGATCCGCGGCGGCGGCATGGCGGCCGAACGGGGCGTGCTGATGCGCTCCGCCGAGGCGTTCCAGGTGCTCAAAGACGTCCGGATGATCGTGCTGGACAAAACCGGGACCATCACCCGCGGCGAGCCGGCCGTCGCTGAGATCGTTCCGCTGGGCGAGTTCGCACAGGATGAGGCCCTGCGTCTGGCCGCCGGCGCCGAGAGTTCCTCCGAGCATCCGCTCGGGCGGGCGATCGTGTTCGCCGCCGAGGAGCGGGAACTGAAGATTCCCGCGGCCGAGGACTTCCACGCGGCGGCCGGCAAAGGAATCACCGCGCGGATCGAAGGCCGCCGCATCGCGATCGGCAAGCCGCGCTTCCTGGATGAGCAGGGCGTGGACCTCTCGCCGGCTCGCGATCGCGTCGAGGCGCTGCAGGAGCGGGGGAACACGGTAGTCGCCCTCGCCGTGGATGGTCAGGCGGCGGCGCTGATCGCCATCGCCGATCAGCTCAAACCGGATGCGAAGCAGGCCATTCAGCGGATGCGGGAGCTTGGCTTGGAGCCGGTCATGATCACCGGCGACAACGAGCGGACAGCGCGGGCGGTCGCCGGGCAAGTGGGCATCAGCGACTACCGGGCCGAAGTCCTGCCGCAGGACAAGGCCGAGGCGATCCGCGAGCTGCAGCGGGAGGGGCACCGGGTGGCGATGGTCGGCGACGGGATCAACGACGCCCCCGCGCTGATGCAGGCCGATGTGGGCATCGCCATCGGGGCCGGAACCGACATCGCCATTGAGTCGGCCGACGTGGTTCTCATCGGCGAGCGGCTCGGGGCCGTCGGCGATGCCTGGGAGATCGGCCGGGAATCGTACAAGAAAACCGTGCAGAACCTGGCGCTGGCGTTTTCGTTCAACGGCATCGGAGTTCCGCTGGCGACGACGGGACTGATCCATCCGATCTGGGCGATGGTCGCGATGGCGTCGAGCGTGACAGCCGTGCTGACCAACTCCTTCGGCGGCCGTCTGCTCAAACAGGCCATGGAGCAGACGCCAAAACAGAAACCCGAGGCACGTCATTCGCAACGCTCTGAGCGTGTGGGCGGCGGCCGCCGCAGTTCGGGAGCAAAAGGGAGAACAGGCCCATGATTCGAAATGTAGTCGTTTCCGGTGTTGTCGCGGCGCTGATGGGCGGTTTCGTCCTGGCGCTTCAAGCGATCAGCCCCGAATCTG
>JAHWKJ010000336.1 GCA_019347905.1 Planctomycetota bacterium | reverse complement strand
GCCTTCCGCCAACTCCGACACCTTGCCGCCATCGCGGATTTCGCAGGCCAGCAGCACGTCGCGATCGCGGTCGCACAACTCGACCAGCTTCTTGCACAGGGCGATGCGCTCTTCGACGTCGGTGTCTCTCCAGCCTTTGCGGCCGTCGCCCTGAAAGGCCCGCTGTGCGGCTTCGACGGCCATGGCGACCTCAGCGTCGCCCATCTCGCAGACCGTGGCCAGCACTTCCTGCGAGCCGGGGTCGACCGTCTGGAACGTGGCGTTCATCGATCCCGACACGCGCTTCCCGCCAATGACGCCGCCGAGCGGTTTTCCGCCATTGCGGCAGAACTGAGTGAACTTGTCCGGCGTGGTGAAGGCGGCGGCGGTGAACGGTCGGATCGTTTCGGCGGTTGCGGTAGCCATGGTGAATTCGTCCCGAATGGCGTTTGGATTGGGTGTCAGAACGGCATTGTCGGAGGATCGATCCACTGCCGCAAGCGACGCGGGGTCAACTCAGCCGCACGCTGTCTGCGAACTGCCCAAGGTCGCGGCCTTTGAGGACGGCGGCCAAAAGATCCGGGAGCCGGTCGGGCGTGCAGCCGAAACATGGCATCCCGAGCGCCGTCAGCTTTTCGGCCAGGTTGGCGTTGTACGACGGCTGGCCCTGGTCGGAAATGGCCAGGAGCGTCACCGCCCGCAGGCCGCTTTCCAGCAGAAACTCCATCTTCCGCACGAACCGCTTCTCGTTGGGACTGGTGTCGAACAGGTCGGCAATCACGATGTACAGCGTCTTCGCGGGCGTGTGCATGAACCGCTCGCAGTAGCTCGTCGCCTTCCAGTAATCTTCCGCCCCGCCCAGTTGCACGCCGAACAACAGGTCTACGGGATCCGTGCAGTGTTCGGTCAGGTCGACGACCTCCTCGTGATTGAACGCGACGACGTGCGTCTCCACCGCCGGCATGCTCGCCAGGATCGCCCCCATGATCCCGCCATAGATCAGCGACGTGGACATCGACCCGGACTGGTCCATGGCGATGATCACGTTCCACTCGTTCTGCCGGTGCCGCCGGCGGAAGAACGAGATCTGCTCCGGGATGATCGTCTTGACGGAGCGGTTGTAGTTCTTGAGGTTGCGACGGATGGTGCGGGGCCAGTCGAGGTTCGGCAGGCTGCGAAACGCCGCGTGCTGGCTGCGGTCGAGCGAGCCGCGGATCGCCTGGGCGAAACTCGTCTCGAGCCGCAGCCGCAAGTCCTCGACGACCCGCCGCACGAGCTGGCGCGCCGCGTCTTTGGCCTTTTCGGGGACGAGGTTCTTCAGCTCCAGCACCGCGCTGGCCAGGTCGAGGGACGGTTCGACCCGGGCCATGATTTCCGGCTCGAACAACAGCTCCTTCATGCCTCGCCGCTCGATCGCGTCCTTTTGCAGGAGGACCACGACGTCTTTGGGGAAGAAGTTGCGGATCTGGTCAAGCCAGCGGGCCACCCGCGGCAGACTGCGTCCCTTGACCGCGCCGTGCGGCCGGCCTGCGGTTGGGGATTCCCACTCGCTGCGGCTGATTTCCTGGTCGGAATCGCTCCCATAGATGGCTTCGAGGGCCTCGTCCATTTCCGACTGCTCGGCCGAGAGTCCGCAGCCGGCCGGCGACAGCGGCGCCAGCGACTCCTGCGAGTCTTTGCCGAGAATCAGACGCCAACGCGTGAGCTGCTGCTGGTCGAACATGCCGGTTGAGGGTTGAGGGTTGAGGGTCAGCAGGTGGAGATGTGTGCGGCCGGCCGGGGTGTGCGCTACAGGTCGAAATCGAATTCGTTCAGGCCTTTCAGCGACTCTTCTTCGGCTTCGGTCAGCGGCTGTTCGATCAGCTCGCTCGCGGCGTCGGCGTTGAGGCCCCAGCATTCGGCGAGGTTCTCGGAAATCTGCCGCTTCTCGCGGGCGCTGAACGGACCGAATGCCCGCCGCAGGAACACCAGCGCCCGCTTGAACTCGTCGTCGTCGAGCGAGGCGATGTAGCCGGCAAGTTGTTCCCACAGCGGCTGCCGCGCCAAGAGGGCGTAGCGGTTCCGCTGTGCCAGCCCTTCGAACCAGCCGGCCCCCAGGTCGGCCGGCACTCCGGGAGAAATCCGCCGCGAAACTTCCCGGGCCAGCGCTTCGTTTTCGATCAGCCCGCGCTCCAGCAGAATCGCGCATGCATATCCCGAGAGCGGCGGACTGCGGTCGTCTGAATCGGCGAGCTTCTGAAGCTGCTCGATCCACAGCGGCTCGGCCACGCGATCGTGGAATTCCAGGCCCACTTTGTTCAAGGCGTCGATGCCCTCCAGCATCGCCGGCACCGCCTCGTCGTCGCAGCCGGCGGAAGCAAAGAGTGACATCGCGGCCTGTACGAACAGTTCTTCCAGCAGCGGCACGAGCGGCTCGGCATCGAATCTGCGCACATCGCCGTAGCGGACCACCAGCCCGAGCTGCCGCGCCGCCGCCGCCAGCGCCGCGAATTCGCTGCTGACCGCCGCCAGTTCCTGCAGGCGGCGACGCGCGAGCTCCATGGAGTGCATCAGGTCGCAGCGGCAGGCGTCGTGAACGAGCGCCGCGGCGTCGGCGATGGAGGTGCAGGCATCCAGTTGCGACTTGAATTTGTAAGCCGTCGCCAGCTCGATCGTTTCGCCCAGCAGAACGGATTCGACCAGCTCGATTTCGCTCTCGGGGGTCCATTGCAGGAACCACTTTTCCGCCCACGTGGCCGATTCCTGCCGCGTCGCTCCCGGCTTCGCGAACGAGACGCCCAGCACGCGCAGCCGGTGAAAGAACGACGAGCGGTTCAAATCCAGGAACGCCGTCTCGGCACTCTTCACCCGCCGGTTTTCCCGCAAGTCCAGGTCGAGTTCCTGCTGCACTGCGCCGCGATACTTTTCCAGCTTGAGGCGTGCCAGCTCGCGATCGAAGTCGGCCTGGATCGACGTCTGGCTGACGCCCCTGGGCAAACGGCCGATCGCCGTCCCGACATCGACGCGGGCCAGCGATTCCTTCACCGCCGACAGCTCGCCCTGCCCCAGCAGCGTCACGGCGGCATCGTGCAGGTCGGCCAGCGCAGGGGCCAGCCCGCCCTTGAGGGCCGCCAGCGTTTCCGCCAGCCGCACGCTGTCGATCACTTCCGCCGTCGAGCGGTGCGTGCCGGCCTCGCGCAGGTGCCGCGCCACCAGCGAGAGATATCGCCGCGACAAATCGCCGATGCCCCGCTCGTTGAGCGCCTCCCACAACAGCTCGAAGTATGCCGGCGCCACGTTGCCCGCGCCGTAACCCGACTGCGACGACAGGCGGAAATACGAGTACGGCATGAGCGTGAGCTTGCTCGTCCGCCGCGGCAGCAACGCCAGCTCGGCATCGGACATGGTGGGAAACTCGCCGGTGAGCACCGGCGCATGAAATGCCCCGACGACGGCCGCGATTTTGTCCGGCTGGTAACCTGCGCCGATCGCCTGTTCGATGCGGCGGCGCATATAGGCCTCGCGCACCAGGTTCTCCGCCCTCCAGCGCGGCGCGTCCTCTTCCAGCTCGCGCAGCGCCCGGCCCAGCTCGACCGTCGCGCCGCGATAGCTGCCCGGGGCCGCGTTGTGTTCGAAGTGCCGCTCCCAGTACGTGTCGTAGTCGCGTTCGCCGGCCTGCTCGGCGATGCGCTGGTACAGCGAGGGCCGCGGCTCGGGGACGCCGACGCGGATGGGCGGCTCGTCACCCGAGGGCGGCGCCTCGCTGGCTTCGCGGCGCGTGCGTTCGAGCCACTCGATTTCGGCCTCCTGCAGCCCGAGGAACACGTCCGAGGGCAGGTCGCAGAACTCCGCGGGAACACCGTGCTCGTGCGCCCACACGAGCGCCTGGTACTCCGGGCTGTAGCGGGCAAACGGATAGACCAACGTGCGGACGGGCAGCGCGTCCGTGTAGGCGAGGATGGCGACGGGCGGCTCTGTCTCGCTACGGGTGACGTCCGGCAGGACCTCGCCGGCGTCGTCGAGGCCTTCGATCAGAACGAGGTCGGGCCGCGTGCGATCGAGGAACTCCCGCAATTGCCAGGCGCCCATCGGCGAGAGGTGCCGGACGCCCAGGACGTGGATCTGCCAGCTCACTCGTTTTGCTCCGAGCAGGCCTTGAACAAGGACCGCCACTCCGCGCCGCGCTTCTTCAGCACGTTGGTCAGGTACTCCTGCCAGCACGTGCGGTCCTTGTCCTCGTCCTTGACGACCGAACCCTGCAAGCCGGCGGCCAGGTCTTCGGCGGTCACTTCGCCGGAGCCGAAGCTGCCAGCCAGCGCCATGCTGTTCGCCAGCACCGAGATGGCCTCGGCCGTCGAGAGCACGCCAGACGGCGTCTTGAGCTTGTTCTTGCCGTCCAGCGTCTGCCCCTGCCTCAGCTCGCGGAAGATCGTCACCACTTTCTCGATGGCTTCGGCCGCCGGCAGCTTCGCCCGCAGCGACAGGCTCGCGGCCAGTTCCGTCACGCGCTTGCGCACGATGTCGACTTCCAGCTCCAGCGTCCGGGGCGAGGGCAGCACGACGATGTTGAACCGCCGCTTGAGGGCCGCCGACATGTCGTTCACGCCGCGGTCGCGCGTGTTCGCCGTGGCGATCACCGAGAAACCCTTGCGGGCGGCGACTTCGGTGGCCAACTCCGGCACCGAAAGCCGCTTCTCCGAGAGCAGCGAGATCATGGCGTCCTGCACTTCCGAGGCGCAGCGGGTAATCTCCTCGAAGCGGGCCAGCGAGCCGGATTCCATCGCCCGGAAGATCGGACTCTTCACCAGTGCCTGCTGGCTGGGCCCCTGGGCGATGAGCATGGCGTAGTTCCACGTGTAGCGGACCTGTTCTTCGGTCGTGCCGGCCGTGCCCTGCACGACCTTGGTCGAATCGCCGTTGATTGCCGCCGCCAGGTGCTCCGACAGCCAGCTTTTGGCTGTCCCCGGCTCGCCGATCAGGAGCAGCGCCCGGTCGGTGACGAGCGTGGCGATGGCAATCTCCACCAGCCGCGCATGACCGATGTATTTGGGAGCGATCTCGCGTTTGCCGGCCTTGCCGCCGCAGATGTAGGTGTGCACGGCCCGCGGCGACATCCGCCAACCGGGCGGCTTGTCGTGCTTGTCGGCCTCGAGGAGCGCTTGAAGTTCGTCCGCGTAAATCTCCTCGGCCGGCGCCCGGAGAATCTCGCCGTTTTTGATGGCCGCTGCGGGTGCGGCGGCGGCGGCGTCAGCCACCTTCTTCGCCATGTTTGTTGCTCCTCGGCGCATCCCCGATTGGAGGCACAGTCGTGAAACGGTCCCCTGGGAATCGTCCCGGAGGGACGGCCGATAGTAGCCCGCCAGTTCACTGGCGGGGAAATGCGACCAATTTCGAATTTGAGTCCCAACGGGACGGCTGAGTTATGCCGCACTCCTTTCAGTCGTCCCGCTGGGACTGGACGGCTCGGACGGGCACCGCGCCCCGGCGATGAATCGCCGGGCTAGTTTCAAACGTCCCGTAGGGACGCCGGCTGTCATCCTGCCACCTTTCGGCGGTTGCAACTGCTCCTCCTGAATCATGCGGCGGCCGTCACCTGGAATCCTTCAGCTCGGTGACGTAATCGAGAAGCTGGTCGACGACCCGTTCGGGCAGCGTCGGCAACAGCGCTTCGAGCCTTCGGGAGCGCCTCGTCCCGGGGCAGCCGCGGAATCAGGCGGCCGAGCCAATAGTAGCTGTAGGAGTGTTTCGACTTGGCGCCGCCCCGGATCAGCTCGATGGCGGCGTCGGTCGCATCCGGATGGCCGACGCGGATCATCGTGCTCACGAGCCCGATGAGCTCGTAGTCTTCCCGCGACTTGAGGCCCTGTCGGAAGCTTTTGGCCAGAAGTGCGCCCGCCTTGGCGTGGCCGGGCACAGCCAGCGCCTGGACAAGATCCAGCCGCCCGAGTTTCACAGCGAGATCCAGCCACTTGGGATCGAGGGCGGCCCGCAAATCGAAGTCGTACTGGTCAGACTCGTCGCGCTCGTAATGCCACCAGCCGGCGCCGCGGACCAGCAGTTCGGCGATCGCCTCCCGTTTGCCGTAGGCCGGGTCGCGGTGCTTCGCTTTCTCTTTGACTTTCGCCGCCAGGTATGGGCTAAACAGCTTGAACACCTCGGCCGGTTTGCGGGACCGGCACGCGGCGACGAAGGCCTCGCCGAGGCTCGCGGGCGGCAGCGACTGATGGGCATCGATCAGCACGGACCGCGCCCCCTCCGGCCCGGCCGCCATGATGGACACCAGCCGTTCGAGCACGTCCTTCCCACTCGGCTCGCCCCTGACCGCGGCGAGTCGCTCCGCGCGTCCGAACATGGCCAAAAGCAGCTTCTCGGTCAAGCGGTCGTCGCGGCCGCGCAGGCACTCCAACAACAGCCGCAGCCGCTCGTTCTGTTTGCCCAGCTTCGACTGGTCGCGATCCTTGGCGCTCAGGATTCCGTCGAACTGCCGTTCGGCGGCCGCGAGCAGTGCGGCGGAGACCGCGGCGTTGCGGCTGGCCCGCAGCGGCTCCACGGCGAGCGCGAGATCGTCGCCGTCGATCGAAGAACACAGCACCTTGACGGCATCGGTGGAATCGCTGCCGCCCAGAGCTCGCAGGGCCGCCGCCCGCACGTCCTTCGCCTTCGCGCCGGCCTGTTCCAACAGGAACGCTAAGTCATCGGGCGAGTCGCCCAAACAGCCGATCGCGGCGATGCGAACTTCCCGCGAGCCGTCTTCGAGCGCGCGCCGGACGTACACCCGCGCGGCCTCGGGATCGAGCTGGTGCATCAGCGTCAGCCGCCGCACGTGACCGCCGCGTCCCCTGGGATCGAACGTCGCCTGCAGCTCCCGCAGGATGGCCGGGCCGTAGAGCGGCAGAATCTTTCCGGCGACGAAGTCGGCGATCTCGGAGTACGTATCGTCGAGCCCCGCCAGGGCCGGAGCGATCAGCCGCAGGTCCCCGAACGCACCCTGCTCGTAGCCGTCGCGAACGATTTCCAGCCGGCCCGAGCCGGTTGTGGAAAGAGCTTCCTGCAACCGCTTCATCAGGCGGGCCGACATGCGGGTTTCCGGCCGGCTCAGCTCGACGGTTTCGAGCGGGGTCAGTTCTCCGTCGATCCCCGTCTCGCCCTGCGTATAGAGAATCGCAGTGACGAGCGTCGTCAGCTCCAGGAGCGCCGCCGCGGAGGTCTTTTCGCTGCTCTCGACCAGCTTCGCGGCGGCCGCGGCGACCCGCCCGAATACCGGCGCCGTC
>JAHWKJ010000335.1 GCA_019347905.1 Planctomycetota bacterium | reverse complement strand
CGCGTCCACTCGACGTCCGCCCGCCAGACATCCGGGGCCATCGAGGGCATGCCGAAGGAGACCGCCCAGCTCCCGCGCATCGCGTCCGCGACCGTTACGTCGCGTTCGTCGCCGCGCAGCATGCCGGTCGCGACGGGGACGAGATTGGGTAATGGATAGCACTCGCGCTGGGTGCTGCGGACCGTCTTGTACGTCAGCACGTCGAAGCCCAGCGAGGCGTAGTACAGGATCCAGCGGCCGTTCAAAAGCGGTCCGGCGGGAATGCCCAGCGGGCTGTCGACACGCCGGCCGCAGAATGCCCACGCTCCGCCGACTTCCGGAACGCCGATCGCGACCGGCTCTGGCGCATGCTCATAATTCCAGCGATAGCTCTGCCCCGGGTCGTAGCGCGGCAGAGCGGTCGGATCGGACCCAGTGTTTGACCCTTGGCGCAACACGGTGCTATTCTCTGGTATGAATGCCGCAGCAGCCCCTGCGTCACAATCCCAGCCTCAGGTGCCTCCGCAGCCAGCGCCGGCCGACGAATTGCCGGAAGTCTCGCTGCGCGACCGGCTGCTGCGGGTCTATTGCCGGGTGCTGGTGTTCCTGGCGATCTACGTCTTCTCGACCGGCCCGTTCTACTGGGCGTGCTACGAGGGCTTGAAGTACGCCGCCGAAGGGGCCGGCGTGACCGATCTGCCGCTGCCGGGCGTGGTCTATTATCCGATCGCTCTCGCTTGCCGCATCGATGCCGTCGACCGCTGGTTCGACTGGTACGTCAGCCTGTGGATCTGAGCCGTTCGTAGTGACCGCCTTCAGGCGGTCTGCGTATTCCTCGCTGAGTATCTTGAGGCGCCCTCGACCCGCTGAAGCGGGTCACTACGAACGGCGGTTCTTCAGCACGGGCGGGTCCTTCGGCACGCTGCCGGTGTCGTCGGGCACCTGGTAGTGCTTCATCAGTCGCTCCAACTCCGCCTTCAGGTCGCGCACGACGTCCGCGTACTTCGGATCGTCGTAGACATTACGCATCTCGTGCGGATCTTGCTTGAGGTCGTACAGCTCCCACTCGCCCAGGTTGTAGAAGTGGATCAGCTTGTGGCGATCAGTGCGGACGCCGTTGTGGCGGCGGACCATGTGGGCGGCCCGGCGGTCGGGGAAAAATTCGTAGTAGTGGTAATAAATGCTCTTCCGCCAGTCATCGGGCGTTCCGCCCTTGAGCAGCGGCACGAGGCTGCGGCCCTGCATGTCGGCCGGGATCTCGACGCCGGCGATGTCTAGAAACGTCTCGGCGAAGTCGAGGTTCTGCACGAGTGCCTCGCACGTACTGCCTGGTTCGACCACGCCGGGCCAACGGACCAAAAGCGGCATCCGCAGCGATTCCTCGTACATGAACCGCTTGTCAAACCAGCCGTGCTCGCCCAGGTAGAAGCCCTGGTCGGATGAGTAGATGACGACGGTGTCCTTCGCGAGGCCGCTTTCATCCAGATAGTCGAGCACGCGGCCGACGTTGTCGTCGACCGAGGCGATGCTCCGCAGGTAGTCCTTGATGTACCGCTGGTACTTCCAGCGCACGAGGTCGCGGCCCTCGAGGTTCGCCTCGCGGAACGTCTCGTTCTTCGGCTCGTAGGCGGCGTTCCACTTCTCGAGCTGCTCGGGCGTGAGGTTGCCGGGCGGCACGAGCTTCAGGTCGCGGGGCGTCATCGTTTTCGCGATGGTCATGTCCTGCGTCTTCGCCGCGGTGCCGCGCGTGGCGTAATCGTCGAACAGGTTTTTCGGCTCGGGGATCGTGCGGTCGTCGTACAGCGTGAGATGCTCCGGGCCCGGCTCCCAATCGCGATGAGGCGCCTTGTGCTGAAACATCAGCATAAACGGCTTCGAGTCGTCGCGGCCGGACTTCAGCCAGTCGAGGGTCAGGTCGGTGATGATGTCGGTCGTGTAGCCGGTGTGACTCACCCGTTTGCCGTTGCGGTTCATCGGCGGGTTATAGTACGGACCCTGGCCGTACAGGATTTCGAAGTAGTCGAAGCCGACGGGTTCGCTCTTGAGGTGCCACTTGCCGATGATTGCGGTCTGGTAGCCCGCCCCCTGCAGCAGCTCGTTGAACGTCTGCTGCTCGCCGTCAAAGCTGAGCACGTTGTCGAGCACGCCGTTGAGATGGCTGTGCTTGCCGGTGAGGATCACGGCCCGGCTGGGCGCGCAGATCGAATTGGTGCAGAAGCAGTTCTCGAACAGCATACCCTCTTTGGCGATGCGGTCGAGGTGGGGCGTCTCGTTGCGGTACGACCCGTAGCAGGAGAGCGCCTGCGTCGCGTGGTCGTCGGTGAAGATGAACAGGATGTTCGGCCGCTCCGCGGCGACGGTCGAACCCGCGAGCACGACGGCCAAAAACCCGCAGGCCAGGATCGAAACGAGCCGCGATCGCCAGCGGCGACCGGAAGCGCAGGTCGTCATCGGGAAAGCCTCATCGGAGCGGCGTCACGTTGGTAGATGCACTCATCCGCGACCATCTTGGATCCGGCGCCGGGGATGTGCAAGTGAGGGTTGAGGGTTGAGGGTTGAGCGGGAGCCGCGGTCGTGGCGGCTCGCACGTTACCTCGTACCGGGTACGGAGTACTGGGTACGGAGGACGTGGCACGTCGCATCTCGTCACTGGTGCGAAGTCTCTCCCGCCCGTTTCGGCGGCCCCCGCACTTCGTACATCGTACTAATCCCTGTCGCCCGCGTGCCCTCGTCCGTCGCTTTCCGGCAACGTGTCGCCACTCCGCCACTTCCGTCAGCAAACGGCTTGTGCGATTGATGTTGCGGTGCGGGGCCGCATCAATGGATCGCATCGCGTTGCCGAGGATCAACGTCAGCGCCGCGAGGCGTCGCGCTGGCGGGCATGCCGTGCGGTCTAGCAGTCCACCGACGCAACGTCTGCCGGCAGCGGGAATTGCGGCCGGCCGCGGCAATTCTGCGCTCAGAAATCTTTTCGCCCGCGCTTCCATTGGCATTCACCCTGCTTGACATCCATGGCACGACGACACCAATACCCGCGAATCCACTCGCGTCGCCACACTCAGGGGGAACCGCCAATGACTACGCTGCTCAAATCGCTCGCTCGGGATGAAGCCGGCTTCATCGTCTCCTCGGAACTCGTGCTCGTGGGCACCATTGCCGTGCTCTCCATGCTGGTGGGGCTGTCGGAAGTCTCCAACGCCGTCAATGAGGAATTGGAAGACGTGGCCGCGGCGTTCGGCAGCATCAATCAGTCGTTCAAGTACTCGCTGCCCTGCGGCCACAAGGGCCACACGGCCGGCAGCCTCTTCAAGGATCACCGGGACGAGTGTGACGGCGAATGCGACCTGAGCTGCGATCACGATCCCGAGCCGGAGCGCGGCAACGGCCACTAAGCCGCTCACTCGATGCCGAAGTCGCGCAGGTCGAAGTCGCGCAGCCGGGCCTGGCGGGCGGCGTCCTTCAGCTTCGTGACTACAAAGTGCTTGTGATTGGCGACCGTCTGCTCGCTGAGTCCCAGCCGTTCGGCGACCTCCTTGTTCGACAGCCCGGAGACGAACAACAGCTCGATGCACCGCAGCCGCTCGAGCTCCCCCCGCGCTTTCCAGCCGGCGATCAGCGAGCGGAGGCAGCCGCCGATGATCTGTTCTTCGGCGGTGCGGCGCTCGGCACTGCGGGCGAGACTGGACGCGGGCCGGCCGGGGCCGAGCGGCTCCCACGAGGCGCCCGTCGTGTCGCCCGAGAGCAGCGGAATCGTCGGCCGCCGTCCCTCGCGGCGCATGAGGTCGGTCAGCTTGTGGGCCGCGATCGTGAACAGCCATGTCTCCAGCGGCGTGGTGTCGTCGTAGTTGGGCAGACTGACGAGAAAGCCCAGAAATGCCTCCTGCACCACGTCCTCGCTGGCCGCGCGGTTGTTCAAACGGCTGTCGACGAAGGCCATCAGCCGGCCTTCGAACCGTGCGATGAACTCCTCCCAGGCACGGTCCTCGCCCTGCCGGATGCGTGCGACGAGCACTCGGTCGGCTTCATCGGCGGCCATGGGTGAACCTACCCGGGGACGACCAGCACGGGGTTCGAGGCGTGCCGGATGCGATCGTGCACGTGGCCTTCGGAGGCGTGATCGCCGCGCTCCAGTGCGACGACAAGGAGCGCCGGCGTGCCCGCGTCTTCGAGCGGGACGAGCGCAGCCTCGCCCTCCAGGTGCGTCTGAAACTGATAACTGAAATCGCCGCTCGCGGCCGTCTTCTGCAGCGCGGCGTGCAAGCGCGCGTGCGCCTGCGTGAGGGCCTCGCCCAGCGACTCGGGGCTGAGATCGACTTCAGGATTGAGGGACTGCATCAGCTCCCGCACGTTCTCATAGAACTCTTCTTCCAGCACGAGTTGCAGTTGCAGTCTGCCGCTGAGGGCGACCAGTCCCGCCGCCCACGCGGCCGCCACGGGCGCGGCGCGGTTCTCGCCGATGAGCACCAGCAGCACGCGGCTGACGACGCTGTCGGCCGGCTCAAAGGGTTTGCGCACCACAAACAGCGGCACGGGCGAGCGGGCCAGCAGCACGTCGATCACGGTGCCGGTGCTGTCCGGCCCCACGGCGTCCAGCTCGCGCCCGTAGGGGCAGGGCACGATGACGAGATCGCTCGCCGCCGCGGTGACGCCATCGAGAATCTGCTGAAAGCTGTCGCCGGCAGGCTTCGCGAGCGCCCGCGCCTTCAACCCGTCCGCCGTCTGCTCGGCCAGGTCGTTCCCGCCGATGCGTTCGCGAGCGTCGAGCACCGCCAGCTCGCAGCCGAATCGATCGCGGAGCGCTCCCGCGACGGCGATCGAAAACCGATCCTGTGCCGAGCCGTCCAGCACGACAAGCACCTTCCGCGGCCGCCGCGGCTCCAACGCTGCCGCTTCGCCCACGTGGGCGCGCTCGAACAGCCGCATCGAGGCTTCGACGTCGTGATCGACAGAGCGTTGGGGAGGCTCGAACATCGCTCGTCACAGCCCGGGAATGAGGCCCAGCCGTTCCAGCACGAGCAGGTAGCCAATCGCGCCGATTGTCTGCAACAGCATGATCGTGCCGCCGAGGCGGATGAACTCGCCCCAGCCGACCGTCACGTGGGCTTCCTTCTTCAGAGTATACAAGGCGATCACGCACGAAATCGACCCGATGGGCGTGCCGTTGCCGCCGAGGTTGCAGCCGATAATCAGCGCCCACCACAGCGGCTCGGCCGCGATCGTCTCCGAGCCGCTGACCGACTGCACGATGGGAATCAGCGTGGCCGCCACGGGAATGTTGTCGACGATGGCGCTGGCGACGGCCGCGAAGCCGCCCATCAGCGGAATGAGGGCCGTCATGCGTCCGCCGGAGAGCGACACCACCCGGTCGGCCAGCCACGTGAGGGCCCCGGTGGCCTCCACGCAGCCGATGATCAAAAACAGCCCCAGGAAGAACAGGATCACCGTCCAGTTCACCTTGCCGATCGTGTCTTCCACGGATTTGCCGGCGAACAATAGCGCCGCCGTGCCACCACACATGGCGATGAAATCCATCCCCACGCCCAGCACCTGCGCGAGGGCGAAGCCCACCACCGTCAGCCCCAGGATCAGCCCGCTGCGCAAGAGGATCCAGCGGTTTTCGACCAGCGCCCACGGATCGAACTCGCCGATCCGCGCCGCCAGCGCCGCCTGCTCGGCCGGCGTCTGCTTCCACGCCAGCGAGCGCCGGAACGCGAACCGCAGCACCACCAGCGCGATCAGCAGGCTCACCACGGCATAGGGCGCAGAGACCATCAGGAAGTGGACGTAGGGGATCCCCGCGGCCGTCCCGATCATGATGTTCGGCAGCCCGCTGGCGAACGTCACGATCGCACCGCTGTTGGCGCAGATCGCCACCGACAAGAGGAACGGCTTCGGGTCGTAATCGAGCGAGCGGCAGATCACCAGCACCAGCGAGCTGAGGATCAGCATCGCCGGCACGATCGTCAGCAACGCGACGAAGGCGAACGTCAACCCGCAGATGGCAAGGTACAAGGCTCCGGCCCGCCCGCCGGTCGCCCGGACAATCAGCATCGCCAGAAAGTGAAACAGCCCCGACTTGCCGGTGATGTCGACGAGGATCCCGGTGCCGATGATCACGCCGAAGATGTTGAGGTCCTTCGCCAGGATCTCGTAGATATGCTTGTACGGGAACAGATCGAGCGCGAGCGCCGCCGCCAGCAGCACCGTGGCACCGACGAGGGCGGCGACCGTCTTGTGAAAGCGCTCCCATGCCACGCCGACGTAGGTGAGCAGCATGCCCAGCGCAAAGAGCACCATCACGCCGGGCGACGCGGGAGCGTGGGTCTCGGCAAAGAGGGTGTCTACCGGCACTTGTTCATCCTGATGCCGCCGGAACGGGGTCAGACCCCTTTGCGGCTCAAAGCCTGCGACAGTTCTGCGTCGCACGTCCGCAAAGGGGTCTGACCCCTTCGTGGTACTCGCAGCCCCTCACCGCGGGACGAAGTGAATGTGCGCCCCGCACATCTTGCAGCCGACCTTCTGGCCCATGTACTTCATCGAGGCTCGCAATTCTTCGCCGCATTCGGGGCAGCCGGCGTAGAACGCCCGCACCTCGACCGCCGGATGCTCCAGCGCCATCGTGAAGGGCACCTTGCAGAACTTGCACTGCACGCGCGCGCCGACGTACTTGCGGTGGATCCGCAACTCCTGCTGACACTTCTTGCAGGTGACGTAATACCCCTCGGCTTCGACTTCCGACATGGCCGCGATTTCCTGCAGAGGGACGAATTCCGGAACCTCGACGGAATCGAGGTCGAGGTCGGGGTTGAGCAGCGTGCGGCAGTCCACGCAGCGAATCAGCATCGCCGGCATGTCTTCGCCGCATTCGGGACACGGTCCTCCGGGCCAGGCGGGCATCGGCAGTTTCTCCCCGCGAAAATCCTTACGTCGGCCTGTCAGCGGTTATCCTTTGGGAGCGGCATGCCGACGCGGATGTCGTCGCCAGCCGGTTCCTCGCCCAGCCACGCGCCGCCATCGTCCTGAAGGTTCGCGCCCACGCTATACAGCAGATACCCATCCTGGCGCGGCTGGTACTTCAATGGCTCATTCGTGAAGAAATCCTTCGGCACGTTCTCAACGTATCTCGGCGAGAGTTCCGCAAGCGTTTTCGGGTAGCGACCGTGCTCGTTGTGATGGGCCGCCAGAGCCAAGGCCACTTTCAAGTTTCGATACCGCTGCACATTGCGGTTCTCGGCGGTCCTGGCTCGAAGCGTCGCCGGCA
>JAHWKJ010000334.1 GCA_019347905.1 Planctomycetota bacterium | reverse complement strand
CGCTTTCAGGTTCGGGTAGCGGCTGAGGAAGTGGTGCGTCCAGCGGGCGCGAATGACGGCGTCGTCGCCGACTTCGATATCGCCCGACACCGGCCCGAATTTGACGAACTCGTTGCCAGCGGCAGCCTTGTTCTCGGCGGCCCAGCGGCCGAGTTGCCCCCAGAAGCGGTGGTGATAATCGTCGCCCACGCGGTGCCGCCAGCGCCACGTGCTGTCGATTCCGAGCCACAAGATCTGGCCGAAGCCGTAGTGCTGATGGACGATGAGGGCGTTCTGGCGTTCCGCTTCGAGGCCCGCCCCTGGCCCCGCGTTAGCAACAGGGGGGTCGCCGCCGGCGTAGGCGAAGACCGTTGCGCCCGGCCGCGCAGTTCCCACCAGTCCCCACATGTGTCCCGGCAGACCCTCCCAGATTTCGAGATTCACCGCGTGGTCGGTGTCGAACTGGAACATCGCCTCGCGCTCGCCGTTGGCCGTCAGCACCAGCGGAAAACCGCGCTCGGTGGGCGCGCCGATGTGCCCGCCGTCGGCGGTGTTCACCGGCCGCAACTCGCTCACGGGCAACAGCCGCTCCAGCGTCTGCGAGTGATACGCCAGCGGCATGTAGTTCTTGCCCGCCGAGATCACCAGCGTGCCGCCGGACTCGGCCACGAACTTCTCCAGAAGCTGCCAGCCGGTCTCGCTCAGTTCGCCCGGCGCGACGTCGCCCAGAATCACGAGGTCCACCTCGGAGAACGGCGATCCTTCGAGGTCGTCCGCATTGGCCGGCAGCGGAAGGCGGCGCGGAAAGAACGTATCCGGCAGCACGTTCATGTGCGGCTGACGGAACACCACCGTCGGCAGTTCGCCGCTGACTTTCTGCACCCGCTCGTCGCGCGACAGTGCCGCGGCGATGAAGCGGAACTCCCAGCGGGCTTCGCCCTCGACCAGCAGCACCCGCACCTTGTCGTCCACAATGCTGAGCGCGAAGCTCTTCGAATTGTTGTCGTCGCGCGTCTCGCCCGGCCGGACGTCGGTACGCAGCGTGTACTCAAAGCGGCCCAACTCGCCCGCGGCCAGCTCGAATTCGACGTTGCTCACGGGGCCGTCGGGAACGATCGTCTTCGTCTGCGGGGCGTCGCCGTCGCGGCCGCCCTCCAGCACGACTTCGAGCGGTTCGCTCTCGAAGCCCGCCGTCACGAGCTTTGCCTTCAACAGCGGGTTGTCATCCTTGAATGCTGTCTGCGGGTATTCCAGCGATGCGATCGCCAGGTCCTTCGGCCGGTGCAGCGAGCCAAAGATCACCGGGGCCACAGGCGCCGCGAGATTCCCCAGCCGGGACGCCGCCCCCAGCGCATTGCGGCCGGCATTGTCGCGGCCATCGGTGAAGAGCACCACGCCGATCAACTGCGTCGTCCCAGCCGTGGGCGAATTGGGCACCAGCGGCTGCGAGAGGTCGGTCGCCTCGGGACGGATCGCCTGCGGCGGATCGGCGGCGATTTTCGTGAGCGTCCTTGCGTCGGCTCCTTCCGCTTTGCCGCCGAACACCACGACCTCGACCTGCGCGATCTCCTCCAGCCGTTTGAGCAGCGCCTCGTCGCCTTCGCTCAGGATGCGCCGGGCGAGTTCCTTGCGGGAAACTTCATCGACACCTTCGAGCATGGTGTCGAGGTTCTTCTGCCGGATTTCCGCAAGACGCCGGCGGCGTTCGGGGTCCGCGGCTTCGCTTTCGTCGACCAGTTCCGGCTCGCGTCCGGACTGATAGGCTTCGATCCACGCCTGCACCCGCCGGTCGACGCCTTCCCCGCCGACCATCTTCACCGCCCGCGCCCAGCGGAGTTTCTCGGCTGGCGTGGCGTGCAGGTCGCGGGTATTCATGCTCTCCGACAGGTCGAGCGCCACAATGATGCGTGCGGTGTGGTCGCGCGTCTGCTCGCGGATGAGCGTCGGCTCCAGCAGCACCAGCGCAAGCAGCCCGAGGATGATCAGCCGCAGCGCAACGAGAGCATTTCCCACCCGGCGCGGCGCAAGCCGCCGCTCGTACCGCAGGAGCATCGCAATCAGCACCAGTGCCGCCGCCACGACCGCCATCGTGCCGACGAGTCCCCAGACGGTGTCGAACCCTTCAAAGATGAGACGGCGTGTGACCATGTACGACCGGCGGCAAACGGGCATCGCGCGAGGGAGTGGATTTGGCGCCCGCTGTCAGCGATTGTATCGCCGGGCGTGCCGGTTCTGCACGCGACGGTGCGGAAGCGTGCGCCGCTGTATGCGTCTCGATAGTGGGTGGAAATGTCGAGCGGAAGCGTCCACCACCGGCCCCGCGCGCACCGTGCCGGTGGGGCAGTGCCTGTCAGCTAACCTGGAAGTTGAAGGACAGGAAAATTGAAGACAGGAAAATGCGCAGCCGGTTCGATTTTCCTGTCATCAATCTTTCCGTCTGACCGCCTCGGACACCCGTTCGCGACGCACACGCTACGCCGTTACGTCGGCGGTGGTGGAGGTGGAGGCGGGGCGGCCTGAAAGTAGCCAGGGAGCTGCGGCACCTGCGCCGCCCGACTCCACCCGAGCATGCCGGCGCACCAAACGTGTGTGGCCGGGTCGACACCCCCGGCCGCGACCGCGCCGGCAAGCCGCTCGGCCGTGAACGGCCCCTGCGTCTGCCCGTTCCCGGCGATGTGCCATTGGGCGCCCGCCATTGGTGGCGGCGGCGGGGCGTTTCCCGCACAGCATCCGATTGGCCATCGCTGGTTCGCCGCGGAGGCCTGTGCACACAACATATTGGGCCTGCGCGGCACCAAGCACTTCAATGGGGCCGCGGCTGGTTAGCCGCGGAGGCGGGCTGGCGGTCGCCGTCACCGCCAACCAGGTCATGCTTCAATGGGGCCGCGGCTGGTTAGCCGCGGAGGCAACAATCCCGCTGCCGGACCCCGAGGCGTTGGGCATGCTTCAATGGGGCCGCGGCTGGTTAGCCGCGGAGGCGGCGAACCTGGCTGAACTGCTGGAGCCGAATAGCACGCTTCAATGGGGCCGCGGCTGGTTAGCCGCGGAGGCGGCACGTCACTTGACTCCATGATCGTGGAGCTGGCAGCTTCAATGGGGCCGCGGCTGGTTAGCCGCGGAGGCGACGAGCCAGTGCGGGTGCCAGTGCTCGCGGCAGATGCTTCAATGGGGCCGCG
The DNA here is from genome assembly GCA_019347905.1 of Planctomycetota bacterium. Taxonomy (GTDB): domain Bacteria; phylum Planctomycetota; class Planctomycetia; order Planctomycetales; family Planctomycetaceae; genus JAHWKJ01. The sequence goes on along the minus strand of JAHWKJ010000334.1, from coordinate 4,086 downwards.
GCTGGTTAGCCGCGGAGGCGACCGGCCGGAGGGTCAAGCTGGAAAGCCGTCAGCAGCTTCAATGGGGCCGCGGCTGGTTAGCCGCGGAGGCCGTTCTCAGAGTCAGCCCTTGTGATTGCTGGGGTTGAGGCTTCAATGGGGCCGCGGCTGGTTAGCCGCGGAGGCCAGGCAGTATTACGACGCCATGTGGGGGTACTACACGCTTCAATGGGGCCGCGGCTGGTTAGCCGCGGAGGCCCGCCGCGCTACGGTGTCACGTCCTGGAGCGCGTAGCTTCAATGGGGCCGCGGCTGGTTAGCCGCGGAGGCGGCCTGCCGGCGTGCACCCTCACCGGAGGCGCCAGGACGCTTCAATGGGGCCGCGGGCCGTGCGGCCTCGGGGAGGTCGCCTTCGATGATGTGCAGGTCGGTGCGGCAGATCGCGCAGACGCGGACGCGGATGAGGACTTCACCGGGTGCGGGGTCGGGGTCGGCGACGTCTTCGAGGCGGAGCGGAGCCGTGGTGATGGGGGCGGTGTGGTGGAGGAGCATTGCGCGCATGACGGGGCTCGCTTGCGCGGAATGACGAATGTCGAAATCCGAAGGACGAAGGAATGCCGAATGACGAAGCCCGAAGGATGGTGGGCGCGCGAATGGGAGTGGGTGGGTTCCGCGGACTCGGCGTAGGGGACCGCGGTACGACGTACTGAGTACGAGGTACTGGGCACGACGTGCGATGGCATCACGGGACGGAGGCCCAATGACGAACCGCGTCGGGACATCCCCCGCCCGTTTCGTCATTCGGGCTTCGTCATTCTTTCGTCATTCGGATTTCGACAGTCGGCATTGCAGCCTACGGCTGCGCTGCGTCCCACCACCAGCGGTTTTCGGGGAGGTTGGCGGGGCGGGCGCGCTGGGCGACTGGCTCGAGGCGCCGGCCTTCGCGGTAGATTTTGCGGTCGGCGAGTACGCTGGCGAGGTCGGCGCGGACGCCGCCGGCGACCTGGACGATGATGTCCTTGCCGCCGTAGACGCGGTGGTTGACGGCCGTCATGACCGTGGCGACGGGGTCGTAGGTTGCGGGCTGGTATGGCCCGCCCGCGGCGAAGACGCCGCCGGTCCAGCCGCTGCGATTAGCCGCCTGCTCGCGATGCAGGATCGCGGCCGCCAGGGCGAGGTCGAAGATGTTCTGCAGGTCGGCGAAGACGAGGTCGCGGCGGGCGAGTTCGGCGTAGTTGTTGGTGAAGTTCTGGGCGAACTGCTGGTTGGTGGCGTCGGCCTTGCCGGTGTGGATGCGCTGGCCCGTCGCGTCGACCAGCTCGTTTTCCGACTGGCAGAGGACCGAGGCGCCCACGATCTGGAACACGTCGCGTTCGGCACTGTGGAGCACGGCTTCGTACTTCATCGTCAGCCACCAGCGCAGGGCGTCCAGCTCCGGCGGGTTCTGGCGAATGGCCGAGGGCGTGAGCAGGTCGAAGTAGCTGGGGATGCCGGAGCCGCCGTCGAGCCGGCCGATGCCGATGAGCTTCATGCGGTAGTCGGCTTCGAGCATGACGCGGGCGACGCGGGAATCGACGGGGACGCCGTTGAACACCGCGTCCTGGGGGCCGAGCAGTTCCTGCAGCTTCTCAGTCCAGTTGCGGACGGCTGAGGGCCGCAGGGGGCCGCGGCTGTTGGAGGCTTCGACGAACTCTTTGACCTGCCGCAGTCCCTCCTGCCGCGGGACGATGAGGCAGTTGAAGAACTGCGAGCCGTTGGGCGAGAAGATGCGGAAGACGGTGACGAAGTCGTCGAGCTGCAGCGTGGGGGTGCCGGCAGAGTCGCCGACGGGGATGCCCATTTCGTTGTAGCGCCAGCCTTCGGCAGGGCCGCCGATGACGACTTCGCCGACCCCCCCTGACCCAGCGATGGGATCCTCGACCCCCCCTGGCCCCCCCTTAGTAAGGGGGGGAACCACCGCCTCTCCCCCCCTTGCCAAGGGGGAGCTGGCGGGGTAGACGAACACGTAGCGGATCTGCGTGAGGCCGGCGAGCTGCCGCATGGTGGCGGGGATGGGGCGGCCGGTTTCGATCCGCCGGGCGATTTCGCGCTCCAGCCGGGTGAGCGAGACCAGCCGCAGGTCGCTCGCGCGGTCCATGTCTTCGTTGAGGTCGGCGGTGCGAGCGGCGATGCCGAGCTCCTTGAGGCGCTCGCTCTGCTCCTGGCGGGTGAGCATCGTCAAGAGGCCATTGGGATCGACGCGGACGCCGGTGTCGAACTGGTCGAGCGTGCCGCCGGTGCCGTCGATGTCTTCCCAGGGGCCGCTGGTTTCGTTCTGGATAAGCTCGATGAGCTGTGTGAAGTCGGCCATGGAGCCGCCGCCGGCCAGCGACTGTTCGGTGAGGCGGCGAGAGCGGAGTCGATCGCGGTGGTCGGCGTCGGCGATGCGGCCGGCGGTGCGGCGCGCGCCGGAGAACTCGCCGGCGGCGAGCTGCGCTTCGATGACGAGCTTCAAGAGTTCGGCGCGCTCGGCGTCGTCGGCGATGTTGGTGACGAGATCGAGGGCGGGTCCGAATTCGCCGGCTGCGAGATGCGCCTGGACGCGGTCGCGGCGTTCGGTGGCAGCGTCTGCGGGTGCTTGAGGCGCGGCAGCGACCTCGGCGGCGGGGCTGCCTTTTGTAACATCGGAGCGAGGTTCAATTCCGCTCGGAGCGTCAGGGTTGTCAGCGGTCACCCCCCCCGGCCCCCCTTTAGTAAGGGGGGGAGATGTGTTGGCGCTAGTCGGAGATGCGTTGGCGCTAGTCAGGGAGGGACCCTGCTCGTGGGCGTCGGCAATGGCGGGAGGTTCGCTCGTGTTCGTCTGCGGGCGAGGCGGATCGCCCGAGTCGCCGCAGCCGATCAGCGCGAGGGTACCGATCATCAACACACACCACGCCCCGAGTGCGGCGCTTCGCCGCGCTGGCCCGCGACGGTGTTCGGCCCCAACGTACTGCGTTTCGGTCGAAAGCTGCTGGCGTACCATGACTGTCTCCTGGTGCTCCTGAGAGTTCCAGGCCCGCTGGTCGTGAGATAGTCCGAAAAAGGGGTCAGACCCCTCCGAGGCCATAGGGGGTCAGACCCCTTTTTCGGACAATCGGTGAAAGATGCTGCCCGCAGCCTCCAGAATCCCCGGCGGAGGGGGCGGCGTCAAGCAGAATCCGGCGGGGAGGAATGACGAATGTCGAAATCCGAATGACGAAAGAAAACCCGAATCACGAAGTCCGAAGGCATGCGGCGGCTGTTGGGTGCGTCGCGTGTCGGCGCAGGGACCGAGGTACTAGGTACGACGTATTGGGTGCGAGGTTCAGCGAACGAGGCACTGGGTACGAGGTACGAGGTACGAGGTACAGGGTACGGCGTGCGCAGGAAATGACGGGAAGGACAGAGGCCGAATGACGAGCCGCGTACGGCGCTATCACCTGCTGCGCATGCTCAGCGGTCGGCGATGTTTGCCGCCGGTCGTTTCGTCATTCGACCTTCGTCATTCGGGTTTCGTCATTCGGGCTTTGGCTTCACGATTCGTCGTGCGATTCGCGGCCAACGCCGAGCATGCGGAGCCAGCGGCGGCCCTTGGGTGTGTCGTCGGCGGGATCGACCGGCTCCGGGTGCTGGGCGGACTGGGCGGTGCGGCGGGCGAGCTGCTCCTCGCGGATCTTCACTGTGGACGCCTCCCGCGCGAGCTTCGCCCGCTCGACCGACAGCTCGACCTCGGCGAGCCTCAGGCTGTCTTCGAGCCGCGCTTCGAGTTCTTCGAGCTGCTGCCGGAGTTCGTCCGGTACGGATTCGAGTTCCTTCCAGTCTCCGCGCGGGCCGGCGTGCTGACGGGCCAGCCTCAGGCGACGCGTGAGATGTCCGATGTATTCGTCGCGGGCTTCGACGGCGGCGCGCAGCGTTTGGGCGTCGGCGGTGTCGAGGTCGATCGGCTCGGGGAGTGGGAGCGGTTCGAGGTCTTCGCAAGTTTGGTCCGCGTCGGCGGGGGGCCGCGCCCCCTCCCCTGTTTTGTCCCCCGCCTTCCGCTCGGCGGCGCCTGCCCCATTCGTCGAGCTTCACGACTTCGCCTCGGCCAGCGATGGCCTGGCTGACTCGCTCG
>JAHWKJ010000333.1:5968-7246 GCA_019347905.1 Planctomycetota bacterium | reverse complement strand
GTCTCCGCGGCCGACGGTCCCATGCCGCAGACCCGCGAGCACATCCTGCTGGCCCGCCAGGTGAACGTGCCGGCGCTGGTCGTGTTCCTCAACAAGGTCGACCTGGTCGACGACGAGGAACTGCTGGAGCTGGTCGAGATGGAAGTCCGCGACCTGCTGTTGAAGTACGACTTCCCCGGCGAAGACATCCCCATCATCCGGGGCAACGCCAAGGGGGCGCTCGACAATCCCGGCGATGAGAAGTTCAACAAGTGCATCGGCGACCTGATGGACGCCCTGGACACGAACATTCCCGAGCCGGCCCGCGCCAAAGACAAGAACTTCCTGATGGCCATCGAAGACGTGTTCTCGATCGAAGGCCGCGGGACGGTCGTCACCGGCCGTATCGAGCAGGGCATCGTCAAGGTCGGCGAGAAGGTCGAGCTGGTGGGCCTGCGCGACACGATCGAGACCACCTGCACCGGCGTCGAAATGTTCAACAAGACCCTCGACGAGGGCATCGCCGGCGACAACGTCGGCATCCTCTTGCGCGGCATCAAGAAGGACGACGTGGAGCGGGGCCAGGTCCTTGCCAAGCCCAAATCCATCACCCCGCACACCAAGTTCGAGGCCGAAGTCTACGTGCTCAGCAAGGAAGAAGGCGGCCGCCACACGCCGTTCTTCAGCGGTTACAAGCCGCAGTTCTACTTCCGCACGACCGACGTCACCGGCGAGGCGAACCTGCTGGGCGGGGCCGAGATGTGCATGCCCGGCGACAACGTCAACATCGAGGTCGCGCTGGGCAAGCCCATCGCCCTGCAGGACGGCAGCCGCTTCGCCATCCGCGAAGGCGGCCGCACTGTCGGCTCGGGCGTGGTGACGAAGATCGTCGAGTAGCTCTCAGTCATCAGCGGTCAGCGATCAGCTCTTCCGGCTGAAAGCTGACGGCTGAAAGCTGAACGCTCTTTCTGGAGACAGAGATGCCTCGCGAATACGTCTGGCTCGAATGCACCGAATGCGGTTCGAGGAACTACCGCGTGCAGAAGGAAATGCGCGGCACCGAACGGCTGGAGCTCAAGAAATACTGCCCCAGGTCCCGCTCGCACACGGTGCACAAGGAATCTCGCAAGAAATGAAATGAGCGATGCCGTCAGCGGTCAGCTTTCAGCGATCAGCTCTTCTGGCTGACGGCTGAAAGCTGATCGCTGACCGCTTCAAACGGGTGTAGCTCAATTGGCAGAGCACCGGATTCCAAATCCGGCGGTTGGGGGTTCAAGTCCCTCCGCCCGTGTCTGTCTT
>JAHWKJ010000333.1:0-5868 GCA_019347905.1 Planctomycetota bacterium | reverse complement strand
CCGGATTCCAAATCCGGCGGTTGGGGGTTCAAGTCCCTCCGCCCGTGTCTGTCTTCGCTTTCAGCGGTCAGCCGTCAGCTTTCAGCAGAGCTGCCGCCGCCGCCGAAAGCTGATCGCCGAAAGCTGATCGCTGAAAGCTGATCGCTGAAAGCTGACCGCTGAAAGCTGCTAGCCATGGCCAGGAATACCGACGGCACGACGCTTACCGGCAACCTGCTCTCGTTCGGGCTCTACAAGCGGAACCAGGGGCGACTCACGCGGCAGTTGACCGCGCTGGCCGTCGTGCTGGTGATCTGCTTCGGGGCGTGGACGCTCTCGCAGGGGCCGCTCTCGGACTACCGCACGCCGCTGGTGCGGGTGGGCGTGCCGCTGGCGCTCTCCGTGCTCGGCGCCTGGTTCGCGTTCCGGCTGATCCATCTGCCGCGATTTGCCGACTTTCTGATCTCGGTCGAGGCCGAGATGGACAAGGTGTCGTGGGCCAGCCGCGAGGAGTTGCACCGGGCGACGGCGGTGGTCATCGTCACGATGACGTTTCTGGGCATCGTGCTGCTCATGTACGACTTCATCTGGGTCTGGCTGTTCACGCTGCTGGGCGTGCTGAAACAGGCCTGAAGAAGCCCACGGGTTCTGGCCCGTGGGCTTTTGTGGCGCTCGCTTGAAATTCCGACGGCCAGCGCACATGATTCAAGTTTTGAGGATCGCTGATGGCTGACCCGGCCGCCTCGGGTGAACGGACGGATGCCATGCCCGCCGAACAGCCCTCCCCAACCCCCGGCGAAGCTGTGCCCGAGGGCATGGAGTGGTATGTGCTGAAGGTCCAGAGCAACCGCGAGCGGTCCATTCGCGAGACGCTCTTGCGCCGCATCCGTCGCGAGGGTCTGGAGGAGTTCTTCGGCGAGATCATCATCCCAACGGAAAAGGTGAAGGAAACCAAGGGCGGCAAGACCCGAGTCAGCGAGCAGAAGCTTTATCCCGGCTACATCATGATCCACATGGTGCTCAACGACGAGACGTGGTACCTCGTCCGCGACACCAGCGGCGTGGGCGATTTTACGGGCCGCGCAGGCAAGCCCATCCCCATGCTGCAGGAAGAAGTCGACCGCATGCTCGGCCGCGAGGTCGAGAAGGACACCCGTGAGATCCGGGCCAGGATTCCGTTCGCCATCGGCGAGATGGTCAAGATCAAGGAAGGCGGCTTCGAGAGCTTCGAGGGCACCATCGACAATATCGACGAAGCCAAGGGCATGATCACCGTGCTCGTCGAGATCTTCGGCCAGTCCACCCCCGTCGAACTCGAAGCCTGGCAAGTGGAAAAGGTGTAGGTCGAAAGTCGAAGGTCCAAAAGGTCGAAAGGGCCGGATCTTCGACTGCGATACCTCGCGAGAGAACTGATCCCTCTGGCCCTTTCGACTTTTGACCCTTTCGACTTTTGACCCTTTCGACTTTCGACCTTTTCGACTTTTGACCGGACGTCTCCGTTGGCCAAGCACGTTACCACACAGGTCAAGATTCAAGTCACGGGTGGGCAGGCCACGCCAGCGCCGCCCGTCGGCACCGCGCTCGGTCCGCACGGCGTCAACATCGGACAATTCGTCCAGCAGTTCAACGACCGCACCCGCGACATGGCCGGCACCATCGTGCCCGTCGTGATCACCATCTACAACGACCGCTCGTTTGAGTTCATCGTCAAGAGTCCGCCGGCGGCGGTGCTCTTGAAGCAGGCGGCGCAGATCGCCAAAGGCTCCGCCAGTCCCCGCAAAGAAAAGGTCGGCATCGTCACCCGCGAACAGCTCCGCGACATCGCCAAAACGAAGTTTGAAGACCTGAACTCCCCCAACCTCGATCACGCCGAACGAATCATCGCCGGCACCGCCCGCAGCATGGGCATCGAAGTGACCGGTTGATTCACAGCAGTAGAAGCCACCCGCTGATGTCCCGCAAATCGAAGCGATTCAAGCACCTCCGCGAGAAGGTCGTCGGCCTCGCCCCGCTGGAGGTCCCGGAAGCCGTCAAGACCCTCAAGGGCCTGGAGACGTCGCTGCCCAAGGGCGTCAAGCCCTGCCCCTACGACCAGACGGTCTCGATCGCCGTCCGGCTCGGCGTCGATCCCAAGCAGGCCGATCAGGTGGTCCGCGGCTCGCTCGTATTGCCGCACGGCATCGGCAAGAGCCAGCGCGTGCTGGTCTTCGCCCAGGGAGACAACGTCCGCATCGCCCAGGAGGCGGGAGCCGACCACGTCGGCGGGAAAGAGCTCGCCGAAAAGATCAAGGAAGGCTGGCTGGACTTCGACGTGGCGATCGCCACGCCCGACATGATGGGGGTCGTGGGTCCGCTGGGGCGCGTGCTCGGTCCGCGCGGTCTCATGCCCTCGCCCCGCGCCGGCACCGTCACCCAGGACGTGGCGACGACCGTTCGTGAATACAAAGCCGGCAAGGTGGAGTTCCGCGTCGACGCCGGCGGCAACGTGCACTGCGTCGTCGGCAAGCTCTCGTTCAGCGAGGTCCAGCTCGCCGAGAACATCGAAGCGTTTCTGAAATATGTCCGCCAGCTCCGTCCGGCCTCCGCCAAGGGGCAGTACGTGCGCAACGTCTCGCTCGCAGCCACCCAGACCCCCGGCATCACCGTCGCCGCCTGACGCCCGCGCCCTCTGCTGGCCCTCAACCTCAACCCGCAACCCTCAACCAGATGAGCAAAGCCGTCAAGAACATGCTGGTCGCCGAAATTCGCGACCGGATCGGCGAGACCCGCGACATGCTGGTCGTCGATTCGTCGCGGCTGGACGCGATCTCGAGCAACCGCTTTCGCCTGGCCATGCAGGAGCGCCAGATCACGCTGCTCACCGTCAAGAACACGCTGGCCCGCCTGGCATTGAAGGAAGCGGGCGTGCGGGGATTGGATCCGATCCTGGAAGGGCCCTCCACGCTCGTCTGGGGTAGCGAAGACATCGTCGCCCTCTCGCGCGAGATCAGCAAATGGGCGAAGGACCTCGCTCCGCTGGAGGTCAAGGGCGGTAGCGTCGAGGGGACGACACTCAATGCCGCAGCCGTCGAAGACCTCAGCAAGAGCCCCAGCCGCGAAGAGTTGATCGGCCAGATCGTCGGACTGATGCTCAGCCCCGGCGCCCGTCTGGCCGCCGCGATGCTCGGTCCGGGCGGCAAACTCTCCGGCCAGTTGAAAGCCCTCGCAGACAAAGAAGAGGGAGAGCCCGCTCCGGCATGAGCGTGTCCTGTCCAGGACGAGCGGGGAAGCAATCGAACAGCTCCAAGAGACTTTTCCACGGCTCGGGCCGTGGGCCACGAATCGTCGCCGCGACCGCGGCTGACACCAGGATCAGGAAAGGCACAAGAGAGATGGCGACCGCGGAAGCAACCGTTGAGTACGATGAGCGGACGAAAGAGATGGGCGACAAGATCGTCGGTCTCACGCTGCTCGAGGCCAAACGGCTGGCCGACTACCTGAAGGACGTCCACGGCATCGAGCCGGCCGGCGGCGCCGTAATGATGGCGGCCGGTCCGGCCGCCGAAGCCGCGGCCGTCGAGGAACAGACCGAGTTCGACGTGGTCCTCACCGGGTTCGGCGACAACAAAATTCCGGTCATCAAGGTGGTGCGGGCGGCCACGGGTCTGGGCCTCAAGGAGGCCAAGGACCTGGTCGAGGCCGCGCCCAAGCCCCTCAAGCAGGGGATCTCCAAGGAAGACGCTGAGAAGCTCAAGGCCGAGATCGAAGCGGCCGGCGGAAGCTGCGAGATCAAGTAGCGTTTGCCCGGCGATTGGTGGAAGCCGACAGTGCCTCACCAGTGCACCGCCGGCTTCCGGCTGCGGATGGTTCGTCCCACCGTCGAAGGTCGATTTGACAGCCGCAGGTGCTTTCTGGCTTTTTCAGGCCCGGGGGAGGAAGCCCCGCCGTCGGCGCACGGCTGACGCCGACTGCGCGGAAGGTGCGCGCCGCGGACCCCTGCCGTCCGTCTCAGCGCTGAAGCCCGCGATCGTTTTCCTGCCGGGCGAAGGCGCTCCCGCCGCGTTGTCCCCGCAGGCCCGCATTCTGACAGTCTGAAAGAGAGCAAGCCCCTATGCCGATTCCCGCCGTCCGTACGATTCAGGCGACTGAGACGCGCAACTTCGGCCGCATTGAAGACAGCGCCGAAGTCGCCGATCTGACCCGCATCCAGACCGACTCGTACGCCGCCTTTCTGCAGCAGGACCTGGGACCCCGCGAGCGAAAGGATCAGGGCCTGGAGGAGATCCTCCGCGAAGTCTTCCCCATCGAAAGTTACGACGGCCAATACAAGCTCGAGTACCTGCGCTACGAGCTGGGCAAGCCCCGCTATACGCCCATGGAATGCCGCCAGCTTCGGCTCACCTACGGGCGGCCCTTCCGCGTCTGGCTGCGGCTGGTGAAAGAGCAGCCCGTCGAAGAGGAAGTGTACCTGGGCGACATGCCGATCATGATCGGCGGCGGCGAGTTCATCATCAACGGGGCCGAGCGCGTCGTCGTCAGCCAGCTTCACCGCTCGCCCGGCGTCGACTTCGTCCGCACGGACGACCCCGGCGAACGCAAAAACTTCTCCTGCCGGGTCATCCCCGAGCGCGGAAGCTGGATCGAGCTGGTCATCAGCAAACGCGAAACGCTGGGCGTGCGCATCGACCAGAGCGGCAAGTTCTCCGCCATGACGCTGCTGCGGGCCATGTCGGCCGACTACTCGACCGATAGCGCGCTCGCGCGGCTGTTCTATGGCACCAAAGAGCTGAAGCTCACCCGCAACACCGACGCTGCCGAGCTGGTGAAGAAGTTCGTCGCCGCCGATGTTGTCTATCCTGCCGGCCACGAGCGCTCGGGCGAGATCATCGTGGAGTTCGGCCATGTCATCGGCAAGGACCAGGCCACGCAAGTCCTAGAATCGGGTCTGAAAACGATCGAGGTGCTGGAAAAGCCCTCCGACCAGCTCGCGCTGCACAGCATCCTCGAAGATCCGACGGCCAGCCACGAAGAGGCGCTCCTGCGGATCTACCAGCGGCTGCGGCCGGGCAACCCTCCCGCGCTGGACAAGGCCATCGACCTGTTCCGGGAGAAGTTCTTCGACGTCAACCGCTACCGGCTCGGCCGCGTGGGCCGTTTCCGCATCAACCGCAAGTTCGCGCAGGACATCCCCGACACGGAGATGACGCTGCGGGCGGAAGACTTCGTCAACGCCATCCGTTACCTGGTGCGGCTGCGGGCCAGCGATCCCTCCGCCCACACCGACGACATCGACAACCTGGGCAACCGCCGCCTGCGCACCATCGAAGAGCTGGCATCGGACGAGATCCGCAAGGGCTTCCTCAAGCTCCGCCGCACGGTGCAGGAGCGGATGAGCCTCAAGGACGTCGAGGAAATGACGCCCCGCACGCTCATCAACCCCAAGAGCGTTTCGGCGGCCATCGAATACTTCTTCGGCCGCAGCGAGCTCTCGCAGGTCGTCGACCAGACGAACCCGCTCTCGATGCTCACGCACGAGCGGCGGCTCTCGGCCCTGGGTCCGGGCGGCTTGAACCGCAAGCGGGCGGGCTTCGAGGTCCGCGACGTCCACATTTCGCACTACGGCCGCATCTGCCCCATCGAAACGCCCGAAGGCACGAACATCGGGCTGATCTCCAGTCTGGGCATCTACTCGAAGGTCGACGACTACGGCTTCCTGATCACGCCCTACCGCAAGGTCGTCGACGGCAAGCTCGTCGACGAGATCGTCTGGTTGCGGGCCGACGAGGAGCAGGACGCGTTCATCGCGCCGGCCGACACGCTCGTCGAAAAGAATCGTCTGGCGGGAGACCGGGTTCTCGCGCGGTTCCGCAACGACGTCGTGTGGATCCCCGTCAATCAGGTCAAGCTCAT
>JAHWKJ010000332.1 GCA_019347905.1 Planctomycetota bacterium | reverse complement strand
AGACGATGACCGCCCGCGCCATCCACCAGCTCTCCAGCCGCCGCGACAAGCCTTTCGTCGAGATCGCCTGCGGAGCGCTGCCGGAGAACCTGCTGGAAAGCGAGCTGTTCGGACACGTCACCGGCTCGTTCACCGGCGCGGTCGGCGACCGCATGGGGAAATTCCTGCAGGCCGACGGCGGCACGGTCTTTCTCGATGAAGTCGCCACCGCGTCGCCAAGCCTGCAGGTGAAGCTGTTGCGGGTCTTGCAGGATCGCGAGTTCGAGCCGGTCGGCGGTTCGAAGACGCACAAGGTCGACGTGCGGCTGATTCTGGCAACCAACGCCGACCTCGAAGAGCTGGTCCGCAAGGGCACGTTCCGGCAGGACCTGTACTATCGCATTAACGTGGTGACGCTCACGCAGCCGTCGTTGCGCGAGCGGATCGGCGACATCCCGCTGCTGGTCGAGCACTACCTCGCCGAGTTCAACCGCCAGACGGGCAAGAACATCTCGGGCTTCGACGATGCGGCGATGCGGCTGTTGCAGCGGTATTCGTGGCCGGGCAACGTCCGAGAGCTGCTGAACGTCATCGAGCGGGCGGTGGTGCTGTCCCGCGGCGAGGTCGTGACTCCCGCCGACCTGCCAGACGCCATCCGCGACGAAGACGCCCTGCCGCCGTACCTCGCGGCCACAGGCAGCGGCTCGCTCAAGGCCGCGATGGCCGTGCCCGAGCGGCAGATCATCCTCGACGCGCTGGACGCCAACGGCTGGAACCGCCAGGACACCGCCCGCACGCTGGGCATCAACCGCACCACGCTCTACAAGAAGATGAAGCGGTTCGGCATCGAGTACGAGAACCACGTCAGCGGCGTGTGAGGTGCGCGATTGCGCGAGAATCCACGGCGTTCAAGGCTTATCCCCGCACCACGATGCCGGTGCGGCCGAGCTCAAGGAACGAGTGCGTCTGGAATTCGCGGAGTATGTCCGGCATCAACGGCACGAGCAATGTTTCGAGCTCGTGGTTGCTGATGTTCCCGGTCGAAACCAAGCAGCTTCGCCGGTCTGCCTTGCAGCACGTGTGAACTGACGAAGTCCGCATCCTTCGTCATCACTGCCCGTTGCTCGCGGTCGCCGACCTCGATGAGCGTTTGATCGGTCGTGCGATTTCCCTCCGGCAGGTCCAGCGTGTGCAGCCCATCGCAACCGGCACTCCCGAACCAGTCAACTGCCCGCCGCGGCAGTTGCGCGTCGATTAGGAACTTCATGGCCCCACAGGCTGCAAGCGCTTGGTCCCGCTCAATTGAGCCGCGAAGGCCAGGACGGCAAGCAGATCCTCGCGCTCCAGATCCTGGTAATCGCTAAGGATTTCGTCATGCGTCATGCCGGAGCTGAGCAGATCGAGCAGCATCTCCACGGGATAGCGCAGTCCGCGGACGCAGGGCTTGCCGTGACACACCGCGGGGTCGATGGTGATGCGGGAGAGTAGAGGCTCCATGAACATAGCATAGCAGAAGCCACCGTGCTGGAGCATCGTCGAACGTCGCCGCACCCAACGGCCCGATGCCCGTTGCCTTCTGTTGGATCCGGCGGCGGCCGCTGCGCTATTGTGGATACCTATGCACTTACCGCGGCTGAATCGGCAGCCGGAAACACACCAGCTCGCTGTCGCTGCGGGCATAGACGCGATGGCCGGCGAACGCCGGGTGTGCCCACGTCTCGCCGATGATCTTCGCGCGGGCGTGCTCGCTGTAGCCTTTCGGCGTGAACGACGCGAGAACCAGTTCTCCGTCGGAATTGAGCGCCAGCACGCGGTCGCTGTCCGCCAGCCGCACGAGGCTCGCCTGCGGATTCCGGCCGCGCGGCGTCAGGCGGTTGTCGTCGTCCCAGAGCTTCTTGCCGGTCGCGTACTCGAAGCAGGTCATCCCGTACTGCTTGTCGAGCAGGTAGCCATAGCCGTCCTTGTACAATGGCTGCGACATCACGCCCCGCAGATGGAGGCGGTCCTCCCACAGTAGCTGCGCGTCATCGAGTGCGGCTCCCAGCCGGATCGCCTTCGCGCCTTCCCAGTAGCCGCTGACGAACACGATGCCATCGTGAAAGATGGGCGTGGCGATCGAGACGCCGTAGGTCACCTCGTAGGGCACCGACCACCGCCGTGTGCCGGTCGCGGGGTCGAGACCGTGGATGTGCTTCGGCGTCCACGCCACAAGTTCCGGCTGCCCGCCGCGGTCGATGACGATCGGCGTCGCGTATCCGGCGGGATCGCTCAGGCTCCGCCAGACCTCGGCACCGGTCCGGCGATTGATGGCGATCAGGCAGCCCTCCGGCTCGACGCCCGGATGCACGATCACGAGGTCGCGCCAGACGACGGGTGAGGCGGCCAGCCCCCACATCGGCAGCTCGTCGTCCTTGCGATCCGGCACCGTGTAATCTTTCGACCACAGCCGCCGCCCGCTTGTCGCATCGAGTGCGTGAAAGTGGCCGAGCGCCCCCAGCACATACACGTACCCCTCGTGAAGGGTGGGCGTGGAGCGGGGGCCATTGCCGTAATCGAGGTCCCCGTACGCAACATCCCACTCGAAAGCCCACAGCGGCCGGCCGTCGTCCGCATCGAAGCACAACAGCCGTTCCAGTTCGCGCGGCTCGGTGACGCGATCGAGCACATACAGCCGCCCGTCCGTCACCGCCACCCCGCCATAGCCGCCGCCGACCTCCTGCCGCCAGACGCGCTCCAGCCCCTCGGCGGGCCAACTCTCCGCGATGGGCGGTCCGTCCCACGTCCCATCGCCGCGCGGCCCCCGCCACCGCGGCCAGTCCTCAGCCGCTGCGACCGCGTTGGCGAAGCAGACGACCAGGACGACCGCGGAATCCAGCATCCCATTCCTGACCATGAAGATCTTCCGCTCGATGTCTCCGTGCTGACCTCAATCCAGCCGCTTGAGTTCTTCGAGGCCAGCTCGCAAGGACTCCGGGCAGTCTTCCGGCAACTCGGTCTCGCTTTTCTTGAGATCCATCAGGCGTTCCGCGGCAGGTCGACAGTGCTCATTCTTGGGTCGGTCCCTGTAAAACTTGCGGTAGTCGCTGATCTCGTCGACGGCCCCGTGACCGAGGAGATAGTGAATCCAAGTTTCCACGTTCCTTCGGGGAATCAGCAATGCGATTCGCTCATTCGCCGTCCGAGCCTCTTCACCGGCGTCCTGTAGTGCCTCAGAAAGCTGCCGTACGCGATCGGCAATCGACCATTTGTCGGCATCGATCGCAACAACAAGAGCCCAGTAGGCGGGATTCCTTGCGCGGTAGGTCTGAACCTCTGTTGGATAGCGTTCCCGGACGAACTGCTCGGCCGATCCAAATCCTTTAGGCGCTCTTTCAATTCGCAGTTTTCTGGGACCGACGTTGAATCCCGAAAGCCTGAGATACCAGCGAAACAACACCTGGTGCTGTACGTCCTCGCAAAGGATAACGTGACTGACTTGCCTGCGCGCGACCACTACGGACCCTCCCATCCGCGGGCGACGAGTTCCGCCGGCCTCAGGCCGGAATCGGGATCGACTCGAAATGGCGGCGCCCGTGCGGGGCCGTGGTTCGTGCGGGAAAGCAGGACGGCCGCTTCGGTCGCGAAGTAATTCAGCACCTCGGAATTATGCGAAGCCACCAGCACCTGCGCCGAACCCTCAGCCGTCAGATCCTCCAGTTGCATGAGTAAGGGCTGGACTTCGGCGATGCCCAGGTAGTTATCGGGTTCGTCGAAGCAGACGGTGCCGCCCTTCGCGCTCAGAACTCCGGTGATGGTGTAAAGGGCAATCAGGGCCCGCTCGCCATCCGACAACTCATCGAACAGGAAGCTCGACCGCGATGGAGCGCCGCCCGAGGGGCTCTCGACCAGGACGTCCAGCTTCAAGACCCGCTGAGAGCCGTCGGGAAGTGCCTTCAATGACAGCGACTGAAAGCCTTCAAAGATTTCCCGCAGCGACTCCGACAGTTTCAGCACGGTTTCGGTGCTGTCCTGCCAGACATGTCGGAACCATGACGCGAAGTTCCTGCACCCCGGATGAAGAATCGACTCCTCCCGTTCGGTCCAACTGGACATCAGCGCCGGAACGATATCGACGATGAGCAGGTTCTCCATCCAGACCTTGAACCAGGTCAGCAGTCTGTTCTCGTCCGTCGGCCCCAGTAGTGATATCCCGGAACGCGTCCAATCCAGCGAGACGGGTGGTCCAGGCGAGCCGTCGTCCCGATAGATCTGAGCATTTCCCCGACTGCTGGAGAAGAGTCGGCGTCCATCGAACGTCAGTTCCTCCAACTCGACCCACGCCTTGGCACCCTCTTCGCCGTGGCCGATGACCATTCGATATCCATAAGATCCTCCACTGCCCAGGACGTCGAGCTCGACCGTTTGATGCAGTCGGGAGTCCCACCGTGTCAGTGAAGATCGCGGAAATGCGTAGTCCACCGGCATGCTGAAGACAACGAACTGTTGCACCTCGCGCAGCAGACCGAACAGGCTGGACTTGCCGGTCGCGTTACGGCCGAAGATCGGCTGCAGCCGATCCGGCTTGAATTCGAAGCCGGAGAAGCACTTGTAGTTGTCGATGTACAGGCGAATAAGCATGCGGCCGCTCGTGTGAAAGGCGACATTTGACTCTCAAAAATCGAAGCCGTTCACGCGAGCCACCTCTCCAGCACTTTGCCGCCCACGTCGGTCAGGCGGAAGTCGCGGCCCTGGAAGCGGTGCGTCAGCCGCAGGTGGTCCAGGCCGAACAGGTGCAGGATCGTCGCCTGCAGGTCGTTCACGTGCACGGGGTCTTTCACCGGTGCCCAGCCGATCTCGTCCGTCTCGCCGTACACTTGGCCGCCGCGGATGCCGCCGCCGGCGAGGAACACGCTGAACGCAAACGGATGATGGTCGCGGCCGGTGTTGGCGTCGCGGCCGCCGCGGTTCTCGCCCAGGGGCGTGCGGCCGAACTCCGCCGCCCACACCACCAGCGTCTCGTCCAGGAGGCCCCGAGCCTTCAAATCGCGGATGAGCGCCGCCACCGGCTGGTCGGCCATGCCGGCGTTGAACTTCAACTCGGCATCGAGGTTCGAGTGGTGGTCCCACGAAGCGTGAATGACGTTGATGAACCGCACGCCGCGCTCGACCATCCGCCGCGCGAGCAAACAGTTGCGGGCGAACGTGGGCCAGGCATCGGCTCCGCCGCCGCGGCCCGACTTGATGTCCGCCGGCGGCTTGCGCTCGACGCCGTACGCTTCGAGGGTGTTGCGCGTTTCTCCCGCAAGATCGATCAGCTCCGGGGCATGTGACTGCATGCGGAACGCGAGCTCGTAGCTGGCGATGCGGCTGGCGATTTCCGGATCGCGGACGTGCTCGTAGCGGCCGCGGTTCACGTCCCGCAGCACGTCCAGGCCTTTGCGCTGCAGCTCCGGCGGCAGACCCGGCGGGTTGCCGAGATTCAGCACGGGATCGCCCTGGTTGCGGAACAGCACGCCCGCATGCACGCTCGGCAGAAACCCGCTCTGCCACAGCGTCGCCCCGCCGCTGGAGCCGCGGCCGGCCGTCAGCACCACGTAGCCCGGCAGGTTCTGCGTTTCGCTGCCCAGCCCGTAAGTGAGCCACGACCCCATCGCCGGCAGCCCGAACGCCGCCCGCCCGCACTGCATCAAAAGCTGGCCCGGGTGATGGTTGAACTGGTCGGTGTGCATGCTGCGGACGAGCAAGAGATCGTCCGCCACGCCGCCCACGTGCGGCAACAGGTCGGAGAGCTGCATCCCACACTCGCCGTGCGGAGTGAACTTCCGCGGCGAGCCCATCAGCACCGCCGTCTCCTTCTGAATGAAGGCGAAGCGGACTTCCTTCAGCAGCGACTCCGGCAGCGGCTGCCCGTGCAACTCGTTCAGCTTCGGCTTGGGATCGAACAGATCGACGTGGCTGGGCGCGCCGGCCATGAAGATGAAGATGCACGACTTCGCTTTGGGCGCGAAGTGCGGCGGCTTCGGCGCGAGCGGATTAACGCCCGCCGACGCAACACCGCTTGCGGCCTCGCCCGCCTCCGCCGTTCGGGGCGAAAGCACCTCGTCAGTAGTAAGCAGCGACCCCAGCCCGAGCAGCCCCAGTCCGCTGGCGGACGTCGCCAGGAATTCGCGCCGCGTTGCATCGAGATACGGCTGAAGTGCGGAATGCTCACGGTTCACGATTCGTCCTCCCACTCGTCGGCCACGGCAAGGATCCTTGCGAGCCGCAGCTCGAAGCCCGGCAACAGATCCGTCTGATACACGTCGTTTTCGCCGACGAGAATCTCCTGTGGTCCCTCGCCGCCAGCGCGGAAGACCGTCATCGTGCGGCGGAAGCGGTCGATCAGCCAATACTCGACGACGCCCGCGGCCGCGTACTCGTCCCGCTTCTCCTCATAGTCACGGATCCAGTTCCGCTTCCCGGCGGAGACGAACTCGACAGCAATCTGCGGCACGTCCTTGTTCGGCTTCGGCCGCCGTCCCAGACCGCACCAGATCACGCGGTCGGCAATGCGGCGGCTGCGCGGCAAATGGATGAACCGCTCGGAGAGTGTCTTGTCGAGATGATGGCCGTTGGGGTGCGTCTGCTTGTGATGATTCAGCAAGTATCCCAGTTGCTCGTTCGGATCGGCCTGGGCTTCGAGGGGAATGGACAGCACGACCAGCACTCCACCGACGAGTTCGTAGCGCCACAGATCGTCGTAATCCTCGATCGCGTCGAATTCCTCGCACGTCATCCGCAGGCCCGCCGACGTGGCGTCAATCCGCGGAGGCGCATCCGTCGCCATGACAGGCGGGGGCAATTCCGCAGTGCTCATCGCGCTTCCCTCTCTCACAATCGCGCTTCCCAACCACCCGTCATTCTAGCGGAATACGCGATTCGCTGTCGCCCGTTGGGCGAGAGAGCCGGTCCGTCCCGGCCCGGTTCCGGCCGATCGGGACCGGCTCTCGCGGGCCCGCCGCGGCCGGTCGCAATCTGCACTGCTCCGTGCTACGCTAATCCGAACGTGCCGAAGCGCTTGCGGCCGTCAATTGCGTGCGAGCCTTCTGCCTCTTCCCTCAATGGAGCCCTCGCGACGACCCGCCAAATGGACTTTCCGATGAATTCCAAGGAGGTGCTGACCCTGATCCTTGCCGGCGGCAAGGGCACGCGGCTGGAGCCGCTCACCCGCGACCGCGCCAAGCCGGCCGTGCCTTTCGGCGGGTCGTACCGCATCATCGACTTTACGCTCTCGAACTGCCTCAACAGCGGGCTCCGCC
>JAHWKJ010000331.1 GCA_019347905.1 Planctomycetota bacterium | reverse complement strand
ATCGGCACGCACGCGAATTCCCTCATCGCCTTCGAGCTGCCGAGGGGGTACACGCGGTTCAAGGCGCGGGCCGGACTCGACAACGGCGGCACCGATCAAAACGCAGGCCGCTCGACGAGCGTCGAATTCCTGGTCTTCACCGACGAACTGCCGGCGGCGATCGCGCGGGCCGCGGCCGGAAACGCTCCCGCCGGCGGCAACCTGCCTCCCGAGGAAGCTCTCCAAGCGCTGGAAGTCCATCCGGAACTGGAAGCAAAGCTGTTCGCGTCCGAGCCACTGCTCCTAAGCCCATCCAGCATTGACGTCGATCACCTCGGCCGCGTGTGGGTCTGCGAAGTCGTGAACTACTGGCATTTCGCGAACAAGAGCAACCCGCCGCGCGAGGAGGGCGATCGCATTCTCGTGCTGGAAGACACCGACGGCGACTCTCAGGCCGACAAGCAGACGGTCTTTCACCAGGGCCGCGATGTCGATTCCGCCCACGGCGTGTGCGTGCTGGCCAGTCCGGCCCGAAATAACACCCGCGTCATCGTCTCGGCCGGCGACAGCGTGTTCTTCCTGATCGATGATGACGGCGATTTGAAAGCCGACCGCAAGGAGCTCCTGTTCACCGGCATCGGGGGCACGCAGCACGATCACGGCATCCACGCCTTCGCCTTCGGTCCCGACGGCAAGCTGTACTTCAACTTCGGCAACTCCGGCAAGCAGATCAAAGACGCCGCCGGCCGGCCCATTACCGACAAAGCCGGCAACGTCGTCAACGACCGCCGCCAGCCTTACCAGGAAGGCATGGTCTTTCGCTGCAATCTCGACGGCAGTGAGCTGGAGACGCTCGGCTGGAACTTCCGCAACAACTGGGAGGTCGCCGTCGACAGCTTCGGCACGCTGTGGCAGTCCGACAACGACGACGACGGCAACCGCGGCGTCCGCATCAATTTCGTGATGGAGTTCGGCAACTACGGCTACAAAGACGAACTGACCGGCGCCGGCTGGCAGGCCGAACGCACGGGCATGCACGCCGAAATCCCGCTCAGGCACTGGCACATCAACGATCCGGGCGTGGTGCCGAACCTGTGGCAGACGGGCGCCGGTTCGCCCACCGGCATCTGCGTGTACGAGGGCGATCTGCTGCCGGAAGTTTTCCGCGGCGAGATCATCCACTGCGACGCGGGGCCGAACGTCGTCCGCGCGTATCCGGTGGTGAAGGACGGCGCCGGCTACAAGGCGAGCATGGTGAACATTCTGGAAGGCGCTCGCGACAAATGGTTCCGCCCGTCGGATGTCTGCGTCGCTCCGGACGGTTCGCTGATCGTCGCCGACTGGTACGACCCCGGCGTGGGCGGCCACCGCATGGGCGACATCGAGCAGGGCCGGCTGTATCGCATTGCGCCGCCGGGGACGCCTTATCGAGTGCCGCAGCATGATTTCACGACCGCCGAGGGCGCAGTGAAGGCGCTGGCGAGTCCCAATCTCGCGACACGATACATTGCCTGGGAGCCGCTGCATGAGATGGGCGAGGAGGCGGTGCCGGTGCTGCGGAAGGTGTGGGAAAGTGACGCCGACGATCGGTTGCGCGCTCGCGTGCTGTGGCTGCTGGGGAAGATGGCCGGCCACGGCCGCGAAGCCGTCGCCGCCGGGCTAGAGTCCGACAATCCCGACTTGCGGATTACGGCACTACGTCTTGCGCGGCAGGTTGAGGACGATGTGCTGCCGATCGTGGCGAAACTCGCGCAAGACGCGTCACCGCAGGTCCGGCGCGAGTGCCTCATCGCCATGGCGAATCACAAGTCGCCCGAGGTACCGCGGCTGTGGGCGCAATTCGCCGGTCGGCACGACGGCAAGGACCGCTGGTATCTGGAGGCGCTGGGCATCGCCGCGCGCAGCCGCTGGGAGGCCTGCTTTGAGGCGTGGCTGGCGCTCGACGGCGAGGCGTGGAACACTCCGCCCGGGCGCGACATCGTCTGGCGGGCGCGGACCGCAGCGGCGATTCCCTACCTGGCGAAGATCATCCTCGACTCCGAAACCTCCGCCGACGAACTGCCGCGTTACTTCCGTGCGTTCGACTTCCATCGCGATGCCGACTCGCTCAAGAACCAGACGCTGGCGTCGCTCGCGCTGGAGGCCGATGGTCCCCATCGCGAGCGAATTTCCGAGCTGGCCCTCAAACATCTCGGCTCGATCGATCTCGCCAAATCGCCGGAGCTGAAGCCGGCCGTCGAACAGGCTCTAGAGCGGGCGAAGGGCACGCCGCGGTTCGTGCAGATGGTCGAGCGGTTCAACCTCGCCGACCGTTATCCCGAAGTCGTCGCGCTCGCGCAGCTTCACCCCGGCGAGCAGGTGGGCGTCGAGGCAGCACGCATCTTACTGGAGAAAGACCAGCAGCCGCTGATTGCGAAGGCGCTGGCGAATCCTGATGAAAAGCTGGCGGCCGCTATGGCCGACGCGCTGGGCAATTCGCTCGACGGCCGCGCCACCGGACCGCTCCGTCGCGTCATGAACGACAAGAAGGCCGCGGTGAGCGTCCGCCGTGCCGCTGTCCGCGGCCTGGGGCGGCTCAAGAACGGCTCCGCCGTGCTCGTCGAACTCGCCAAGGGCGGCTCGCTCGAAGTCGAGCTGAAGGACGCCGTCGCCGCGGCCATGCACGGGTCCGAATTCCCCGACGTGCGGCAGGCCGCGCAGCAGTTGTTCCCCCTCCCACCCACTAAAGACGACCAGCCGCTGCCTCCCATCGAGCAGCTTGTGAAGCGCATCGGCGACGCCACGCGCGGCCGCGTGCTGTTCAACACCACGGCCACGTGCGTCAAGTGCCACAAGGTCGACGGCATCGGCAAAGAAGTGGGGCCGGATCTCTCGGAGATCGGCGGCAAGCTCAGCCGCCACGCCATGTACGAATCGATGCTGTACCCGTCGGCCGGCATCAGCCACGGCTACGAGACCTATACGCTGGTGCTGGCCAGCGGCAACACGGTCAGCGGCCTCGTCACCAGCCGCACGCCCGAGGAGATTACCGTCCGCAGCCAGGACGCGCTCGACCGCACGTTCAAGACCAGCGAAGTGGACGAGATCGTCAAGCAGAACGTCTCGCTGATGCCCGCCGACATCCAGAAGACAATGACGGTCCAGGAACTCGTCGACGTGGTGGAATACATGACGACGCTCAAGAAGAAGCCCGTCCCGGAGACGAAGGCCGCGGCGGGCGAGCGGTGAACCGGAACGAAAGTCGTCCATGCCCACACCCTTCCGCCGCCATGAGATTCTTGCCACGCGACAGGTGGTTTACACCGCGTAAGCAAAGCGAACGATGAACGACGACGCCGACCTGTCCCCAGCCGCCGATGCCGGCCGCGACGATCTCGATTCGCGCGAGAAGGAGGCTCAGGCCATTCGCGGTCTCGCCACCGCCTACACGCGAATGCGCGAGGAGATCCGCAAGGTCATCATCGGCCAGACGGACGTCGTCGACCAGTTGCTCGTGGCGCTGTTCAGCCGCGGGCATTGTCTGCTCGTGGGCGTGCCGGGGCTGGCGAAGACGCTGCTGGTCAGCACGATCAGCCGCATCCTGCAGCTTTCATTTCGCCGCATTCAGTTCACGCCGGACCTGATGCCTTCGGATATCACCGGCACCGACGTCCTGCAGGACGACCCCGAAACCGGCCACCGCACGTTTCAGTTCATGCAGGGGCCGCTGTTCACGAACATCCTTTTGGCCGACGAGATCAACCGCACGCCGCCCAAGACGCAGGCGGCGCTATTGGAAGCCATGCAGGAGCGGCACGTGACGGTCGGTACGGCCACGTACCGGTTGCCGCAGCCATTCTTCGTGCTGGCCACGCAGAACCCGATCGAGCAGGAAGGCACCTACCCCCTGCCCGAGGCGCAGCTCGATCGGTTCATGTTCAACATCGTCGTCCGCTATCCGTCGGCGGCCGAAGAGCTGCGGATTCTCAAGCAGACGACCGGCGGCTTCGAGCCGGAGCTGGAGACTGCGCTCACCGGCAAGCAGATCCTCGCCCTGCAGGAGGTGGTGCGGAAGGTGCCCGTGGCCGAGCACGTCTTCATTTACGCCCGCGATCTGGTGCGGTCGACGCGGCCGGAGGAATCGGAAGCCCCCTCGTTCATCAAAGAGTACGTCTCGTGGGGGGCCGGCCCGCGCGCCGGGCAGTACCTCATTCTGGGGGCCAAGGCGCGGGCGATTCTCGAAGGCCGCTTCCATGTCACGACCGGCGACGTGGCCGCGGTGGCTCACCCCGTGCTGCGGCACCGCATCGTCACCACCTTCCACGCCAACAGCCAGAACGTCTCGCCCGACCGCGTCGTGGACATGCTGCTCGACAAGACGCCCGTGCCGCTGCAGGAACAGGCGGCGCGGACGGCGCGCGGGTGACGCCATTACGTTGACTCGCCAGAGGAGCGCTCTGGCGGTTGGGTGGCACTGGCAGCTCGTCTGCCAGTGTCGAGTGGTTCTCACGCGAGCAATACTTCAGGAGCTCTCGCACACGTTTGAGCTCTCGCACGGGATGGCAAGCATCCCGTGGCACCCCGCGGCTAAACAGTCGAGTCGCGGCTAAACGCTACATTGGCAATCCGCCGAACTGCCGCACAGCTTCGTAGACGACGGTATTCACCGTACTGGCGAGGTTCAGGCTGCGGACTTCGGGGCGCATCGGCAGCTTGAGGTTCCTCGCGGGCTCGGCGGCCAGTTCCGTCTCCGGGAGGCCTCGGCTTTCGCTGCCGAACAGGAGCACGTCGCCCGGCTGGAATTCGGCCTGCCACACGAGCCGCGTCGCCGTCTTCGTGAGCCGCCACCACACTCGGCCGGGGAGCCGGCGGCGGATTTCGTCGAGGCCGTCGACGGCTTCCCAGTCGAGCCGTTGCCAGTAATCCATGCCGGCCCGCTTGAGATAGCGGTCGTCGAGCCGGAACCCCAGCGGCCGCACGAGCCACAGCCGCGCGCCGACGGCCACGCACGTGCGGCCGATGTTCCCGGCGTTCTGCGGGATCTCCGGCCGGTACAAGACGACGTGCATCAAAGGGTACATGACACCCAGAGTAGACCGGTCGCTCCGCGACTCGAGATCTCCGGTCGCGGAGCGACCGGTCTACTTTGCACGCGCCTCATCGCTCGTCCGCAAAGGGGTCTGACCCCGTTCCCTCGTCCGTAAAAAAAGTCCCCGCCGGCTGGTCGGCCGGCGGGGATTATCTCGGGAAGCGGTCGATCCGCCTAGAACTCTTCCACGACCTCTTTGCCCCGCGGCGTGATCAGGGCCTTG
This sequence comes from Planctomycetota bacterium, assembly GCA_019347905.1. Lineage (GTDB taxonomy): Bacteria > Planctomycetota > Planctomycetia > Planctomycetales > Planctomycetaceae > JAHWKJ01. Next base: position 1,989 of record JAHWKJ010000331.1, on the reverse strand, counting down.
AGCGTCATGTCGGCGATGTCGGCCGCGACTCGCCGCACGGCTCCGTCCATCATCAGCACGTTCAGGCCGCCCTCGGGGATGTCGCCCAGCGCCTCTTTCGGATTCTCGGGATTGAGTTCCAGTCCGCCGGGCTTGGTCCACTCGACGGCGGTATCGGGTCCGGCCTCGACCACCAGGATCGTGTTGGACGCGCCGTCGGTGATCTGGGCGAACTTGGGCCCCGTTTCGCCGCCGAAAGCCGCGTTTTCGCCGATGAAGACATGCATCGACGTCTTGCCGTTCGGTTCTCCCTGCAGCGGAGCATAAACATCGGGCATCTGCTCGATGAGGGCCTTGTTCTGTTCGCTGTCCCAGGGCTCGTCGAGGTTGAACTGCTCGTACAGCGCCTGTTCGTCGAGCTGGGGCAGCAGATGGACGCGCCAGCTCAGCCCCTGGCCTGCGCCGCCCGCACCGGCACCGGCATTCGGCATCTCGCCGTGCGTATCGTGGTAATTGTGAAACGCGAGGCCGATCTGCTTGAGCTTATTCCGCTGGATGTTGACTTGCGCCTGGCGCTGGGCGTCTTCGATCGCCGGCCGGAGCAGCTCCGGAAGCTTCTCGTAACCTTCGGGTCGCCCGACGGTGAGCGTGAAGACGTCGCCGGTCGTTTCGGTCGTCATCCGTTCGACGAGGCTGTCGGCCACGGGCAGGAGCTCCTCGGTGTAGGCCGGCGCCTCGATCGCTCCGGCGGCGCGCCAATCCTGGTAGGCCGCCTTCGCAAAGCCCACCAGGCCTCCCAGGACCTGTTCGATTTGCTTCGCGGCCTCGGAATCGTCGGCCTCGATCGACAGCGTCAGCAGATTGCCGCCCGCCGCGGTCGATGCGTCGGCGACAGCCGTGATCGTCTTAACCTTTGCCGGCAGCTCCAACAGTCCCTGGAAGGGCTGCGGAACATCCTGGCGCACCTGCTGCGTCATCTGCTGCAGCGCCGCCCGCTGAGGCAGCAGATTCACGACCAGCATCGCGTCGTACTCGTCCTTGGCGGCCCGCAGTTGCTTGATGACGGGACTTTCGGCGTCTTTGGCCGTCAGCATCTTTTGCAAGAGCGGCTCGCTGGAGACGATCATCATGCGGTTGCTCGGGAAAAAAGCGGCCATCGGCCCGCCAGGGGTCTGAGCCACGTAGTACTGCCGGCCGGCGTGGGTCTTGTTCTGGAGTTGCGCCGGCAGCCTGCCCATCAGCATCTGCGGGTCGACGTCCTGCGAGAAGCGGAAGATCATCGTGGGAGTCGGCACCAGCATCAGCGGTTCGGGATCTGGGCCGAAGCCGGGGCCGGCGCCGGCGTCGGGCTGCTCGAACTGCGGCGGATCCTGGACGGAGAAAGCTCCGCCTGGAGCCTCCGGCTGCGCATCGCCATTCTCTTGCGGCGGCGGCTCGGGTCGGCTGCCGGGAGGCGGGAAGGTCTTTTCCTCGACCTCAAAAGCCTCCGGCGGCCCCGCGCCCCCGCGCATCATGAATATCGTCGAGCCCATACGGGCCGTGTTTTCGTCAACGAGAAGCGTCGCTTCTTCAAGGGTGCGGGGATCGACACCGACTGCCTGGATGAAACCCTCGAGCTGCTCGTCGAGATTCAGGCCCGCCACCTCGAGCATCTGCTGCTGCAACTGCTTCGACAGCTCGGAATCGAATGCGCGCTTCGGATGCACGACGACCGCCAGCACGAAGTCGGGCGTGACGTAGTCGATGGGGTCGCTGGAGGCCGGGCCGGCAGCCTGTGTCCGCCCACCTTCTGCGCCGGCGTCTCGAGTCCCGGGGGCCGGCGGTCCGCCGGCCGGCTGTCCGGCGACCGGCTGACCAGCGTGCTGACCTCCGGGCGCGCCGGCGTGCTGATCCCCGGGGGCGCCGGGGTGCTGATCCTGCTGGCCGGCCTGATCGCCGCCGCCCCCGGCGGCCGGCTGGTCGTCATCGTCTCCGCCGCAACCCATTCCGCCGACGGCCAGCGCCGCCAGC
>JAHWKJ010000330.1 GCA_019347905.1 Planctomycetota bacterium | reverse complement strand
GACGGATCCGTCGTCGAGTTTCAGCTTTCAGCCGTCAGCGATCAGCGATCAGCGATCAGCGATCAGCGAGCAGCTTAGTCAGCGGCGTCTTCCGCTGATCGCTGAAAGCTGACTGCTGAACGCTGACCGCTGTCCTTGTCCGGTCATCGACCACCGTCCGGAGCCCGCCGCTCCCGAATCGAACCAGGAGCAGCAGGCGTGGACGGCTGGTCGAGGCGGAAGCATCGTCGTTAAGACGCCTTCCGCAGGGTGTCTTGTCTGATGTTTAGCCGCGGCCCAGCGGGCCGCGCGGCCCGCTGGGCCGCGGCTAAACTGTTTTCCGGCGTCAGATCGTCTGAGCCGGTTCCGTTTCAGTCTCCTCAACCGGAAGCTCGAGTTCCTGCACGCGGACTTCCTGCCCCGCGTAGATCTCGACCTGCCAGATGTTCTTCGGTGGTTCGACGGGAGTTTCGGCAGTCATTGTTGCTGTCGGTTCGCCGGTCTGCCGGGCCATTTCGGCGGCCAACTCCGCGTGTACGTCTCCCCCGCCTTCGGGATTCGTCCAGTTTTCGACGCTGGTTTCCTTGTTGCCGGCGAGAGCCTGGCCTTCCTCGAAAAAGTCGTCGGTCATGACGGGCGTCTTCGTCACCGCATCGTCCGTCTTGTGCCGAAGCGCCAGGTGAATCGTTCCCTTGCTCGAAGCCAGCATCACCAGGTTGCCCTGCTCGGGCGTGACCAGCAGCGAAATGTTCTTGACCTTGTTGTCTTCCAGATCCACGGTTCCGCCGCCGGTGGACCGGCGATTGTCGGTGGCGAAGACTTCGATGTATTCGAGGAACGTCCGCGTCCGCGTCTCCATGCCCGAGCCGCCGCGGCTCTTGTAGGTCACCATCAAATCGACGCGGTCGCCGGGCTGAATCAGTCCACTGTGCGTTTTGGTGAGGTCGACCGGGACGGTGACGACCCGCATGTCTTTGGGAATGTCGGCCGAGGCGCCGAACACGCCCGCTTCGCTGAGCTTGGCGAGCAGAATCACTTCGCCTGCCACGGCCCCGCCCTTCAGCGAGCGCTCTTCATATTGCTCCGGAGTCGTGACGGCGCCTTCCGGAACCATGGCCTTGGGCCACTTCTTGAAGGCGACGTTGGTCTCGTCCAGCGGAGTGCCGGACAGAATCTCTGTGGTGGAAACGAGCACCGGGACCGTTTCTTCCTGCGGCCCGGGGTCCTTTTTGGTCAACTGGCGAACGCCCACCATGGCCACCGCGCCGCATCCCAGGGCGATCGCCAACAGCAGGACGGATTTGAACTTCATCGAATCACCCTCAATCATCGGCAGCGGCGCTTCCGCCGCTTCAACTTATAACGATCCTGACGATTCAGCCGGTCGATCGGAGAACGCCGATGCGACCGTTTCCTACAGCAGTCCTTCGTACAGGAAGTACGCGATCGAGCCGATGCAGATCGGAATCCCGTACGGCAGGAGGAACATCTGCGATTTGCGTTCGGCGGCGATTTTCGCCAGCTCGGCCGGGTTCTTCACCGTCATCCACTCGGTGAGGATCACGACGAAATTCTCGTAATGCTTCCGAAACGTGCGGCGGTAGGCGACCATGGCCACGGCCATCAAGGCGCCGACAATGCTCGACACGCAGAAGGCATAAAAGGTGATCTGCGGCCCCAGCCAGGCGCCGACGCCCGCCAGCAGCTTGACGTCTCCGGCCCCCATTCCGCCGACCGCATACAGCGGCAGGAGGCACGCGAGGCCCACGACCATCCCCAGGAAGCCGTCCCACAATCCCAGCCACCCGCCGGCGACCAGCCCGTAGACCAGCCCCGAGAGCACCATCGGGAACGTGAGCCAGTTGGGAACGCGAAGCTGCCTGCCGTCGATGTAAGCCGCCACGATCAACACCAGGCACACCAGCTTGACGTGCCAGTTGTCGAGGAGCATCGCTTGCCAGTCCATTTCGGGTGTCCTTTTCGGATGAAACAACCTCTCGTTCGTAGTGGCCGGCTTCAGCCGGCCGGCGTGAGACGCTCTCGCCGCTCTGGCCGGCTGAAGCCGGCCACTACGAACGCCGCGGCGCGACGGCGAAGAAGGCCGTCACCGCCGCGACCGCCAGGGCGACCAGTTCGACCAGGGCCACGGCGGGCGCATCGGTCCACAGGGGAAACATAGCTTGCGTTTCGGGTGAGTCGGGTGCGAGTTGAAAAAAGCGAACAGGTCGAGAGTCAAGAGTCGAGGGTCGAGGGCCAGCGGAGGAGACGGCCTCGGACAGTCTTTCTGGCCCTTGTCCCTTGTCCCTCGTCTCTCGACCCTCCTCCCGGATGTAGACAAACCGCCCGGCCGGAAGCGTTCGCTCCCAGCCGGGCGGCTCATGTCCCGACAGGTTCCGATTGAGGCCGCCCGAGAGCGGCCCCGCCCCCGCTTACGTGAGGGCGTCCCGGACCTTTTCGAACTTGAGGTTGGCGTTGGTGCCAACCGCCTGGATCGCCGCCAGACAGACGATCACGATCAAAGCCAGCATCACGGCGTACTCGACCGCGGTCGGTCCATCTTCCGACTTCAGGAAGCGCTTGACGCTCTTCACGAAGTTCATCATGGCTGTCCTCTCTCTGTTGAAAGACGCAAACACAACCTCACATTGAGGCTCAACTCGAGTTCGTCTCCGTCCGACCTCGTGCCGGAGCGGGGTTGGTTTGGCCGTCTCTCCGTGGACACACTCCCTCACAGGGCCATCCTGCCGCGGCCAGAAAGTCGGCGTCTTCCAGTCACCACCCTGCGACCGTTCGATTCCGCCGACATCAAAAACTTAGGTCACGAAAGACCCGAGTCAAACGCGATTTTCGCCGCGCAGGTTTAGTCGCATCCCGACGGGACGCGTTCAGCCCGGGTGGCCGGGGCAAAGGCCGCTTCGGCCGTGCCCCGGCTGTGGTGTGTGCGTGGGAGCACCGGGGCACGCAAAGCCTTTGCCCCGGCCACCCCGCCGCGCTGAACCATCGCGGGAACCGTGCGCAGCGGTCCTTATGGCCCCCGGCGGCCCGAAATGCGGTCGGAATCGTCTTCCGTGATCACCCATTGGCCGGTCGGCCCGAAGAACTCAGCCACGACCCGTGGTCCCGAGCGGATCGCGTCCTGCAATCGTTGATGAAGTTCGTCGAATGTCAACTGGCCGTATTCTGCGCCTGAGAGTACCAGCAGCGGAGCGGCGTACTCTTGGGGGCTGCGTTCGGTCCCTTTGTGAGTCTCATTCGTGATGAACACGACGGCCCGGTGAAATTCTGCGCATCCGTCATCGTCCGTTTCGACCGGTGGAGGAAGAAACGCAGCGTACGGATCGCCCCCTTCGTAGCCGCATCCAGGAGTCGGGCTGCCGATATGCGGCGGCACCGCCTGTGCCGTCACCTCGACCCACCGCGGCTCCGAAAAGGCTGCAGCCGGGTCTCGAATCTGAATCGACCACAGCGTTGCGTAGATGCTCATGGGCTTCGTCCAGGCCTACGCTCGCTCGGGCACCTGCACCTGGATCTCCTCGCCCAGGATGCGGACCGGATAGGCGTCGGTCTTGACGCGGGCGTTCGGGTTGTCGAGCCAGGTGCCGTCTTTGACGCAGAACCGCCAGGCGTGCCAGGGGCAGGTGACGCCGCCGTTCTCGACGTAGCCGGAGGCCAGCGAGGCGCCCATGTGCGGGCAGAAGTCGTTGATGGCCGTGTACTCGCCGCCGACGTGGAACACGGCGACCATTCGGCCGGCGACGGGAAACGCGCGGCCTTCGCCTTCGGGAATCTCGCCCACGCGGGCGACGGTGTGGAAGTCGGCCATGCTGCTTTCCGCGCTCGTAGTGGCCGGCTTCAGCCGGCCGCCTGAACCGGACCACTACGAACGCAGTCGCCGGCCGGCTAAAGCCGGCCACTACGAACGCTTTTGTCCGGCCGGTCGTCGGGGTATTGTAGCGGCGACGGCTTTGCCGCCAACCGGACCACAGTCGGCGGGTCGCTCCTACTTTCTTCTGCACCGCCTTGGATCGACAGCTCATGAAACAAAATCCCGTGAAGGCCGCGCTCAAGGCCGGCAAGGCTCAGGTGGGGACGTGGCTCAGCCTGGGGAGTGTGTTTGCGGCCCGCGTCATGGCCCGCAGCGGCTTTCCGTGGCTGACCGTCGACCTGGAGCACTCGCCCATCGACTGGAGCGACGCCGGGTTGTTGTTCGGGGCGATCGCCGATGCCGGCTGCGTCCCGCTGGCGCGCGTGCCGCGGGGCGATCACGACCATATCAAGCGCGTGCTCGACGCCGGTGCGTTCGGGATTGTCGTGCCGATGGTGAACACGGTCGAAGAGGCGAAAGCGGCGGTGGCGGCCGCGCGGTATCCGCCCGTGGGGAACCGCTCGATCGGCGGAGCGCTGCACGCGCTCAATTTCAATGCGACTGCGGGCGACTACTTTCGCCACGCCAACGACGAGATCCTGGTCGTCCTGCAGACCGAATCGCCCGAGGGCGTCGAGAACGCCGAGGCGATTTACAGCCTGCCGGGCGTGGATGCGATCTTTGTCGGCCCCAACGACCTGACGTTTCAGATGCGCGGGTCCGACGGCGTCGATCCCTCGCCGCAACAGCTTGAAGCGATGCTCCAGCGGGTGCTTGCGGCGGGCAAGAAGACGGGGACGCCGGTGGGCCTGCACGTGCAGACGGTCGAGGCGGTGCAGAAGCGTATCGCGGAAGGCTGGCAGTTCATCGCGCTGGCCAGCGAGCTGAAGATGATGCTGAATGATGCCCAGCGGATGACGGCTGCGCTGGACCTCAAGCCGCCGAAGGGGGATTTGGCGAGATACTGACGGGGAAAGTGAATTTGCATGTGAGAAAGTTGTGGGCGCGCCGGATTGAGCGTGTGCGAGCCGATCTTCAGCCCCGGGAGGGGCGTCAGACCGTAGCCCATGGCGCGAGCCGTGGGGAGGATCGTACGGAAAGATCTCTCCCAGCCCCGGCAGGGGCGACAGAATCGGCCTGCGTTTGCCTTCTGTCGCCCCTGCCGGGGCTGGGAGCGCCGCGGATCGACACTCGTCCCCATGGCTCGCGCCATGGGCTACGATCCAGCGCCCCTACCGGGGCTAAAAAGGGCAAAGCTCGAAGCGAGGACACCGATGTCGAACAACATGGGTAGCAAGTGCTTTCACCACCCGGCCAGCCATGCTGGTCTGGTATTCGCAGTCGCCCTCACGCTGGTTGTGACGTCGTTGTTCGCCCAAGACAAGCCGTCCGCGGCTGAAGGCGAACGCGAGCAGCGGCCGCCGGTCGCGCCGCTGGCGGTCCCGAGCGACGTCCAGTATCGGCCGCGGGTGCCCGGCCGGTTGAAGTTGCGGCTGCGGAGCCGTGTGGAAGTGCCGGCTCAGAGCGGACAATGGCGGGAGAACGTTCGCGAGGTCGAGTGGGAAGTGGCGGAGACGGCGATCATCATCTGCGACATGTGGGACAGCCATTACTGCGAGAGCGCGGCTCAGCGCGTCGAGGAGATGGTGCCGCGCATGAACAGCGTGATCACGGCCGCTCGCAACCACGGCGTGTTTATCGTGCACGCGCCCAGCGGTACCATGGACGCCTATGCCGAGACGGCTTACCGCCGGCGCATGCAGGCCGCCCCTGCGGCGAAGCCGCCGGTGGAGATCGCCGGCTGGTGCCACCTCGATCCGTCGGTCGAGCCGGAGCTGCCGATCGACACGTCGCGGCAGCCCTGCGACGATCCGGTGGTGGGCGAGCGGGTGCGGCGCTTTTCCTGCCAGCACCACGGCATCCGAATCATCGGCTACGATGGCGTCAGCGACAGCGGGCCGGAGATTTACAATGCGTTTCACCTGCTGGGCGTCAAGAACGTCGTCTTGATGGGCGTGCACACCAACATGTGCGTGCTGGGGCGGCCGTTCGGCATCCGGCAGATGGTGCGGCTGGGCTTCAACGTGGTGCTGGCCCGCGACCTGACGGACGCCATGTACGATCCCCGCGAGCCGCCGTACGTCAGCCACACCCGCGGAACCGAGCTCGTCGTGGAGCACATCGAGAAGTACTGGTGCCCGTCGATCGAGAGCGTGGATCTCACCAAGGTTGTCGCCGGCTCGGCCGATCCCCGGGCGAAGGCCGTCGCCGGTGCGAAACGTCCCGCAGCCGCGGCCACGGAGCGGTGAGGCGGAGTTCGTGGCACCGTATGGACTCCGTAGCGTGGATTTCAATCCACGCGGGCCGCTTCATTCGCGAGAACTGCTGCCGCGTGGGTTGAAACCCACGCTACGGCGCGGCGAGGAAAATGGCTCGACCCGCGTGATGCAGCGAACGTAGCATGTTACAATCGCACGGCTTGTGGCCGCGTGGCGGCGAGCCGTCGCCCGGTTTTTGCCGTTTACACGCGGGCGGAAAGCCGATATATCTTTCCCCGCCTCCCGAATCGGGGCGGAGTGTCGCTGGAGCGCTTTGCCCCAAAAGAGGGACCGTCCCCGTAGAATTGCGAACGACGGCGCGGCACAGCGGAAGGGGACAAACCCCTTGTTGGGGCACAGCATAGCCGAAGGGAACACGAGCGTGTCGACAGAAGAAAAAGTCATCTCCATCGTCTCGGAGCAGCTCAGCGTGCCCAAAGAGGAAATCACGCGGGCCAGCTCGTTCGTCGACGATCTGAAAGCCGACTCGCTGGACGTGGTCGAGCTGGTGATGGAATTCGAAGACGAATTCGAGATCACCATCCCCGACGACGACTACGAGAAGATCAAAACGGTCGGCGACGCGATCGACTACATCGAACAGAAGAGCTGAACCGATGAGCCGGCGAGTCGTCGTCACCGGCGCGTCGGTCGTCACCGCTTTGGGCTGCGAGACCGGCGAGTTCTGGGACCGCCTGTGCGCGGGCAAGAGCGGCGTCGGCCCGATCCGCCGCTTCGATCCCCGCGATTTCAAGGTCCGCTTCGCAGGCGAGATCAGCGATTTCTCCGCGGTCGATCACCTCGATCTGCCCGCGAAGGAAGTCCGCCGGCTCGACCGCTTCTGCCAGTTCGCCCTCGTGGCGGCGCAGAAGGCAATTGGCGCGGCGGGGCTCGACTTCTCCGGCGATCCCTACCGCTACGGCGTGATGATCGGCAGCGGGATCGGCGGCCTGCACGAAATCGAAGAGCAGCACTCGATGCTGTTCCACCGCGGGCCGGCGCGCGTCTCGGCGTTCATGATCCCCAAGCTGATGGTCAACGCCGCCAGCGGCAACGTCTCCGTCCGCTGGGGCCTGCGCGTGGTGGAGGTGGACGCGCCGTTGACCAACCCCC
>JAHWKJ010000329.1 GCA_019347905.1 Planctomycetota bacterium | reverse complement strand
TGGTCCGACGCGATCGAAATACTCCGAACCGGCCAGCCGAATGCGCGCGCGGCGAATGGCACTCGCGCTGGCCAGGTGCCCGGGCCGCACGCCGTCGCGCTGCACGATGTTGTACACGACCGTCCGCTTCGTGTGCGGGTGGTCGCCGGCGAGCTCGACGTCGATGCGGCGGAAGCGGTAGGGCCGGTCCTCGTCGATGCGGTAGATGATGTCCGCCACGCCCGGGCGGTCCTCGCGGAATCGCGGCGTCGCCTCCACCCGCGCGAACAGCCGGCCCAGCTCGCCGTACTTGTCCTTGATGCGGTCCACGTCCGCGTTCAGGAACCGGGCATTGAACGGCTCGCCCGGCTTCAGCTCCATGCCCTCTTTGAGCTGCTCCGTGGTGAAGATCTGGTGTCCGGCGACCTCGACGTTCTCAACGGTGTAACGCACGCCCTCGTCGATGACGTATTCGATGTGGGCGTGCGAGCGGTCCTTGAGGAACGGGATGGGAATCAGCGGCTGGTGGAACGAGCGGCTCTCCTCGATCCGCACGTCGAAGTAGCCCAGGCCGTGGTAATACTCTTTGAGAGCGAGGATGTCGTTGGGAATGGTGGCCGGGTCGTACTTGCCGCCCAGCACGGTGAGGATCGCCTTCTTGGTATTGAGTTTCAGGTCCAGGACGCCATCGCTGATGTCATCGTTGCCGACGAACTTGACCTTGGTGACGACAACCTTGGGGCCTTCGTTGATGCGGAACACCACTTCGCGATCCTGCTGCGAGCCGCCGCGCTCCAGCGTGACGGTGGCGAAGGCATAGCCCTCATCGCGGTAGTATTCTTCCAGACGGCGGGCGGCCTCGCGGTTGATGGACACGTCGAACGCGCTGCCTTCTTTCAGTCCCGTTTCGACCGCCAGCTTCTTGGTCTTGATCGCCTTGTTGCCGACATATTCGACCCGCTGCACGATGGGCCGCTCGATGACTTTGAAGATCAGCACCAGCCCCTCGTCGGTACGGCGGTAGCGCGGCTCGACGCTGAGGAACCAGCGGGTCGCATAGAGCTGTTTGACATCGTCACGGATCTGCTTTTCTGCCGGCGGGCGGCCGGGACGAGTCTTGATATGACGGGCGACGGCCTCGGTCAGGATGGTGCCGTTGCCTTCGATGCGCACGTCGACCAGCGGCTCCGCCAGCGGCTGCTCCGGCGTCTGCGCGCGAACACCCCGCGACAGGAGCGCGAGAGCCGCCAGCAGAACGGCCAAGGCCGCGGTGCGGAATCTCCTGTTTCCTGTCGCGCACGGCGTGCTGACGACACGCGCGCCGCGCGCTCGGCGACCGTTCGGGCGCGCCGGCCCGGTGAACACACCGTCCATGGTGCTCGAATCCGGTTTGGTGGAAGGCTGGTGAAGACAGGATGTGCTAACGACCGCCGGCAGGACCGCCCGAAAGTGCGGCCGAGAGAGGTTCCGGCGGTGTCGTCGCACGGAGTTTCTCCGCGCACGAGGCAGCGGCCCGATCGTGCGACGCGGCGTAGAAATACCGCAATCGTTCAAACGAGGCAAGGCGATTTCAACGCCTCACCGGGTGGGATTATTGGTGCGGGGAGATGACGCAAATGCGCAAAGGCGCGAAGGGGCCGCAAAGTGGGGACGGGCATCCGCGGTACGTTGAATGGACGGTTAGGACTTGTGATTGCAGAATGGTCTCATGCTCACAAGAACCATCCCACTCCTCGCGATCGTATCGCTCGTTTCCGCCGCTCCCGCCCAGGACCGGCCGACTGACGCCGCACGCCGTGCGGCCGCGGAGATCCGCCGCGAGGCGCTCCTGCCGCCGAATGGGCCTGAGGGACGGCCGCTGCCGCTGGTCAGTCACTGGAACGTCGGGACCGTCCCCGGATCGTTCGAGCCGGACCACCAGATCGGTCTCATCCAGAACGGCAGCCACGTGCTCCCCTGGATGAGCTGGCCCGACGGCGATCCCGACAGCGAACGCTTCGCCGAGTATCACGGCCGGCTGCTGCGGTACTTCGCCGAGCTGAAGCTGCCGATCTCTTTCCGCGGCACGCAGTGGGAGGCGATGCTGGTCGGCAGGGAGTACCGCCAGGGGCCGGAATCGCAGTGGCCCGGCGTCATCGCACCCGATGGGAAACGCGTCCCGCGGCTCAGCCCCTTCGGCCCAACGGAACCTTGGAAAGATCCCGCGGGCGAATATGTCGACACGCCCGCGATGAAACGGGCGCAGGAGCTCTACCCCGAGCCGCCGCTGGTGCTGTTCGTCTCGAATAACGAGGCCCCCGACCTGCGCTGGGCCAAGCACGGCCCGCTGGAGGAACAGTCGCGGCGGTACGTCGAACGATTCGGCGCAGGCCGTTCCGACGAGTTCAAGCGCCGCGTGGTGGGCGAAGGCTGGATTGAGCGCTACCGCGTGATGTTCGATGCCATGCGAGCCGCGCTCGCCGCCGACCAGTGGAAGCGGAACGTCCGCTTCGTGGGCTACGGCGCATTCGGCCCCTCGCACTTCGGCCGCTGGGACGGCTGGAAGGTTTACTCGCTCATCAGCGACAAGTGGACCGACCCTTCCTGGCACGTCTGGGACGGCGGCAGCCCGTCGTACTACACGCACAACTGGAACGAGAATCGCGACCACTGGGTATTCTCGACGCAGGTCGAGTCGATGAACTGGCTGTTCATGCTCGAAGAAGCCTGGCAGGCCAATCCCAACTTCTGGTTCGAGATGTCGACCTGGGACGGCAACGAAGTCAACCGCTGGATGCAGGGCCTCGCCGTCGAAGACCCTGAGAAGCTTGCCGCAGCCTCCGCGCGGGGCCTGCCTCCCGACGCCCGCGATGTCGACCCAAAGCTCGTCGCCAAGTCCAAGACGCTGCAGTACCTCGTCGACGGCCAGACGTATCCGCCCGAGCGAGCCGCCGGGTGGGTGCAGTTCGGCCTGTGGCTGTTGCGTCCGCGCGTCGTGCGCGAGTTCCGCGGCCACGCCACGCCGCTCGCGCCCGTCAAGCCGTACTGGCTGGAAACCGTCAAAGCCGTCGACCGCGTTTATACCAGCGAGCTTCTCAGCGAATTCTGGCGCCACGGACATCTCGTCCCCAACCCTTCGCGCGAACACCCCTGGCAGACGGACATCCCGGAGAAGTACCGCGACATTCCCCGCTGGTATCTCCTCGACACCAGCCTCGACCCGCCGGCCCCGTGGACTGAAAAGACCACGCTCCCCGTCTTCAGCCTCGCCCTGGTGCAAGGCGAAAAGCCGAACCGACGGTGGCTCCTCTACGCGCACTCGCCGCTGGAAGAGCGCAGCGCCGTCACCATCGACATCCCCGGCCACGGCGAGGTGACGATCGACGTGCCGCGTGCGGGGGTGTTTTACACGGTCGAGAAATCACATCGGCCGGTGCGCATCGAGTAATCAGCAAGACGCGAACCGAATCAGCGCAGTCTCTGGAGCACCAGGTAGTATTCGTCGTTATAGAGCACCCGCCACGCGTCCGGGGCGGCTCGGTACTCCGGCACGTCGCCCGGCGCGTGGATCTGCTTTTCCGGAGGCAGCCGGCGGCGATAGCGGTCCTGCTTGTCGATCACAATATAATCGGTATCGGGCGGCGCACCTGGCTTTCCCTCATTCACGGCCCGAGGGTAGTCGCTGTAGTCGTAAGACCGCTCATGATGCGTGAACCGCGGGTGGACGAAGTCGGTCGAAGCCACGCGGGCATCCCGCGGAATCAACCGCTCGACGGCGGCGAACCGGCGGGCGCGTTCGCTGCGGACGTAGAGCTCGCGCCAGTGATAGGGTGAGCCGGCATCCCAGAACGCGCGGCCCTGCGGCCCGAGGCTGAAGAGGAAGCCCGTCGCCAATGCGGAGGTCCACATGAAGTGCCTCGCGAAACGACCGGCACCAAGGCTGCGTCCCAGCCCCGCGGCGGCCGCCCAGAACACGAGCGGCACGAGGGGCGCGTGGAAGTGATGCCGCGGATCGCGAGCCAGTTCATTGAGGCACAGCGTCACAAACAGCGGCAGCGCCACCAGCAGTCTGCCGGGGGACAAGAGCGGCAGGAAGCCGAGCGGCGCAAGGACCGCCACGAAATACAGCAACGTTTCCGGCGTCGCCAGCGCCTCAAAAACCACGCCCGGCCGCGTGAAGAATGTCTCCAGAATCTCGCCCGGCGTCCCACCCAGCGCCGGAAAGTACCGCGCGTAGTGGACCGCATCCCCGCCGCGAAACCACGGAATGATCCATAACACCACCGCCGCCAGGTACGCGGTCGCACCGATCGCCCATGCGGCTCCGATCCACCGCGCCGGCCGCGACGCGGCCGTGGCGTCTCGGCGGAATGATGAAAGACACAGCCACAGGCCGATGGGGGCGAGCACGATCGCGTAGTCTTCCTTCGCCGTGAGAGCCAGCGCGAATAGCACGCTCATCGTGCCGTAGCGGCGGCGCTCCAACTGGTCGAGGCCGAACAGCACCAGCGGGATGCCAAACGCGATCGGCCGAAACGTCTTGAGGTCGATCGCGATGTCGACGAACTGCATCGGAAAGTACAACAGATACGCCACCGACAACAGCACGGCCGCCGTCCGCGAGCGTGTGTGCCGCCAGCCGATGAAATAGACGGCGATGGCCCCGGCCGCCAGCGCCAGCGACTCGCACAGCTCCAGCAACAGATGCGACGGCCAGAGGACGTACAACGGCACGAGCAGCACGTGCACGACCTGAATGTGCTCTCCCAGAAACACTCCCTGGTCGAGATAGCTGCGGAACCCTTTGCCGTGCGTGAGGTTCCACAGGTGTTCCTCGTACATGGCCGAATCGCCGTGCGGAATGTGCAGGTCCCAGTACAACAGCCAGTTCAGCGCCGTATACACGACCACATAAGTCACCACCGCGGCCCAGACGACGAGGGGGATTTCCCGCAGCGACGCGTCCCCGACGTTTGCAGCCGGTAAGGTTTCAGTTCGCGTGCCTCGCGCGAGGGCGATCGCGGAGGCGAGCCAGCCGGCCGCCGCTGCCGCAAACCAGAAGGGCAGCGTCGCCGCCAGGAGCGCGTGCGCAGCATCAGCGCCGGCGAGCGTCGCCAGCACGCGGGCGGCCTCCCACGCGCCCGGAAGCAGCCACCAGATCCAGCCAGCCGCCGCCCAGCGGCGAAGAGTCGTCGCGAACGATTGATGAGAGGTCCGCGCGATGGCAACGCCGGCGACGAGCCAGCCGACGAGGGCGAGGCCAGCCACCCCCGCTAAGACAGCCGCGAAATCGATTTCAGCTCGCTGCACCAGGCCATTTTCGAAGCGGCCGCCTAGTATATCGATGATCGCGGCCCACCCGCGAAGGCTCACGAAGCTCGACGCGAGCACGCCCTCTTCGAGCACCGTCTGCACCGCCAGCGCGCTCGACAGCATGCCAGCCGCGAGCAACAGCCCCGCCGCCGTCCACGAGGGATTGCGACCGCGTCTGAAGAAGCGTGAGAGCGTCATGTCTTCGCCAACCGGCCGCCCTCGTGCGATGGACCCTCACCGCGCCGTCCAGCCGCCGTCGACGGTGACCAGGCTGCCGGTCATGTAGCTCGAAGCGTCGCTGGCCAGCAGAATGGCGGCCCCCTGGATTTCTTCCATGCGGCCCCAGCGCTCCAGCGCCACCGCGCCGACGATGAATTTCTTCGTCTGCTCGTCATCGGCGATGGGAACGTTCATGGGCGTGAGGAACGGCCCCGGGCAAATGGCGTTGACCATGATTCCGAAGGGGGCCAGTTCCAGCGCCAGCGCCCGCGTCATCTGCACGACGGCCCCCTTGCTGGAGGCGTAGGGCGTGCGGTTCGACAGCCCCACCACGCCCAGCGTGCTGGCGAGATTGATGATCCGTCCGCTGCCGGCCTGTTTCATGTGCGGCACCACCGCCCGCGAGCACAGCCAGACGCCGTCCACGTTGATCGCCTGCACCTTGCGGAACTCGTCGAGGGATAACTCGTCGATCGGACCGCGAACGTTGATCCCCGCATTGTTCACCAGAATATCGATCCGGCCGAACTCCTCCAGACCGCGGTCGACCATCGCGGAGACGTCTTCCGGTACGCTCACGTCCGCCCTCACGCCGATCACGCGGCGGCCGTAATCGGCGGCGATGCGTCCGGCCGCCTCCTCCGCCTCTGCGGCGTGCCGGCTGACGAGCACGAGATCGGCTCCGGCCGAAGCCAGTCCGGCGGCGATGGCCTCTCCCAGACCCTTCGAGCCGCCGGTGACAACGGCGACGCGGCCGGTGAGGTCGAACTGTTTAATGCCGGGCAGCATGGCGACGTTCCGCGTGTGAGCAATCGGGACCGAAGATCTTTGTACCGCGCCGTCGGGTGGAAGTCAGCCGTCGTCCGCGTCCCACGGCCCGGTTTGCTGCGTCTATGCCGCGACTCGATAGCCGTTTAGCCGCGGCCCAACGGGCCGCGCGGCCCGTTGGGCCGCGGCTAAACGTCGAGTCGGGGCTAAACCCATACGACGCCGTGCCGAGTCGGCGGTTGATCGGTAGAATTACAGCAGCTTCGGAACAGCCACATCCCGCCAGCCCCTGGACAGGAGGAATCGTCATGGCCACCGTTGCCGAAAAGCCCGCCACCGCCCGCCCCCGCGTTCGTCAGACGCAGTTGCTCATCGGCGGCAAATGGCGCGACGCCGTCAGCGGCAAGACCTTCCCCACGATCGACCCGGCCACCGAAGAGAAAATCGCCGACGTGGCCGAGGGCGACGCCGCCGATGTGGAGCTCGCCGTCAAAGCCGCCCGCGAAGCGTTCGATCGCGGCCCCTGGTCACGGATGGACGCCCGCGACCGCGGAAGGCTGATGAACCGGCTCGCCGACCTCGTCGAGGACAACTTCGACGAACTGGCGGCACTCGAAACGCTCGACAACGGCAAGCCCATCAATGACAGCCGCACCGCCGACCTGCCGCTGGTCATCGACTGCCTGCGGTACTACGCGGGCTGGGCCGACAAAATTCACGGCGACACGATTCCCATCCGCGGCGACTACTTCTGCTATACCCGCCGCGAGCCGCTGGGTGTGGCGGGGCAGATCATCCCGTGGAACTTCCCACTCTTGATGGCCGCCTGGAAGTGGGGGCCGGCGTTGGCAGCCGGGTGCACGCTCATCATGAAGCCGGCGGAGCAGACGCCGCTCTCGTGCCTCAGGCTGGGCGAACTGGCCCAGGAAGCGGGTTTCCCCGACGGCGTCATCAACATCGTGCCGGGCTACGGTCCGACAGCCGGCGGGTCGCTGGTGAAGCATCCCGGCGTGGACAAAATCGCCTTCACCGGCGAGTACAAAACGGCGCAGATCATTATGC
>JAHWKJ010000328.1 GCA_019347905.1 Planctomycetota bacterium | reverse complement strand
TGAGGGTTGAGGGTTGAGGGTTGAGGGTTGAGGGTTGAGGGTTGAGGGTTGAGGGCCAGCGGCGTGCCGAACGGCGCAAGGCGTCGGGTTCACTCCAGGGCTGCGGCGCCGCCGATGACTTCGGCGAGTTCGCTGGTGATCTGCTGCTGGCGGGCGCGGTTGTAGCGCTGCGAGAGATTGCTGATCATTTCCTGGGCGTTCTCCGTGGCGCCCTTCATGGCGACCATGCGGAAGATCTGCTCGCTGACCGCCGCGTCGAGGAAGCACTTGAACAGACGCGCCTTGAAGGCCGCGGGGACGATCTCTTCGAGAATCTCGCGGGCAGAGGGGAGGAATTCATATTCGATGCGGCGGCCATTCGTCTCTTCGACGCGTCGATCGGCGCCGGCCAGTGTGCCGACCGGCAGCAGCCGCTCGCAGATCGGCACCTGCCGCGATGCGGAGACGAGCTTCATGTACGCCACATCCAGCCGGTCGATCTTTCCCCGCACGTAGCTTTCGACATAGCGCGCGGCCAACTCGTCGACTTCGTCGAAAGCGGGCTTGTCTTCGAAGTGGCGGTAGGTGCGGTCGACCGGCTGCTTCTGGAACTTGAGGAAGTTGATGCCGCGCTTGCCGGAGACTTCCACCGAGAGGTTCTGGCCGGCCGCCTTCGCCTCACGGATCCGCTGCTGCGCTTCGCGGATGACGCTGGCGTTGTAGCCGCCGGCGAAGCCGCGATTCGACGTGATGATTAAGAGCACGGCATTGTCTTCGGTGTCGTGCGCTTTCAGCAGCGGATGCGTGAACTCCAGCTCGAGCTGCGAGAGGTCGGCGACGATCTCGGAGATCTTCCGCGTGTAGGCCTCGGCCTCGGTGGCGCGGTCCATGGCGCGCTTGAACCGCGCGGTGGCGATGAGCTCCATCGTCCGCGTGATCTTGCGGATGTTCCGCACGGCCTTCAGCCGCTTGACGATCTGCCTTGCCTTAGCCATGGCCGCAAAAACTCAGCCGAAAAAGTTTGGATTTGCCGCAAAAAGGCACAGAATGCGCAAAAAGAGGAGCCGCATACTCCCGATGCTCATGGACCCAATGTGAGGAAACGGCGATGAAAGATCCGGTGTTCGTCCTCTGCGATCAGATTCGGGAGACGGCGTTCGCACTGCATAAGTACCTGCGGCACGGGCACCTCGAGAAGGTTTACAAGAACGGGCTCGCTCATCGACTGCGAAAACAGGGACTGCTCGTGCACACGGAGTTCGGACTCGAGGTGATGGATGAAGACGGCACCGTGCTGGGCAGTTACTGCGCCGACCTCTACCTCGATTTCCCGCTGATCGTCGAGGTGAAGGCCTGTCGCACGCTGACTGACGAGCACACGGCTCAGCTCCTGGGCTACCTGCGAGCCTGCCGCGTGGAGCACGGCCTGCTCATCAACTTCGGCGCTCCACGCCTCCAAATCCGCAAGTACGTTCTTTCAGACATCGAGTGATCTGATCGTTGCCGCAAAGAAGCACAGAATGCGCAAAACTGATGACGTGGATGGAGAACTCGCTTCGACTTCTTCTGCCCTTCTTCTCTTTTGCGCCTTCTGTGCTTTCTTGCGGCAATCACTGTGGCTCGGGCTGCTACGCGACTGCGGCGGTGGGTTGGGCTTCGCGCATTTGGAGGCGGTTTCGGAATTCGTCCAATGCGGCCCGCAGCATGCGCTCGGTTTCTTCGTCTAACGTCTTCGTTTCGATGAGGCGGTTGCGGACCTCCGACTTTTCGTCCCGCATGAACTGGTGCAGTTCGCGCTCGGTCGCGGCCACCTGCCGCACCGGCACTTTGTCGAAATAGCCCTGCGTGCCGGCGAAGATGCTGATCACCTGGTCGGCCATCGCCATCGGTTTGTACTGTGGCTGCTTGAGGATCTCCACCATGCGGTAGCCGCGGTCGAGCTGCGATTGCGTGGCCTTGTCGAGCTCTGTGCCGAGCTGTGCGAAAGCCTCCAGTTCGCGGAACGCGGCCAAGTCCAGCCGCAGGCTGCCGGCGACCTTCTTCATGGCCTTGGTCTGGGCGTTGCCGCCCACGCGGCTGACGGAGATGCCCACGTTGATGGCCGGCCGCACGCCCGCGAAGAACAGGTCCGGCTCCAGGTAGATCTGGCCGTCGGTAATCGAAATCACGTTGGTGGGGATGTATGCGGAGACCTCGCCTTCCAGCGTTTCGACGATCGGCAGCGCCGTCAGCGATCCACCGCCCAGCTCGTCGCTGAGCTTCGCCGAGCGTTCCAAGAGGCGGCTGTGGCAGTAAAAGACGTCGCCGGGATAGGCCTCGCGGCCGGGCGGCCGTCGCATGAGCAGCGAAAGCTGCCGATAAGACTGGGCCTGCTTCGACAAATCGTCGTACACGACCAGCGTGTGCTTGCCCTGATACATGAAGTATTCGGCCATCGCGCAGCCGGCGTAGGGCGCAACGTACTGCAGCGGCGCCGGATCGCTGGCCGTGGCCGAGACGACGATCGTGTAGTCCATCGCACCGTGCTCGCGGAGCGTTTCGACGACGGCCCGCATGGTGGACGCCCGCTGGCCCGTGCCCACGTACACGCAGATGACGTCGCCGCCCTTCTGGTTGATGATCGCGTCGAGGGCGATGGCGGTCTTGCCGGTCTTGCGGTCGCCGATGATCAGCTCGCGCTGCCCGCGGCCCACGGGCGTCATGGCGTCGATGGCTTTGAGGCCCGTCTGCAGCGGCTCCTTCACGGGCTGGCGGCCGGCCACGCCGGGGGCGATGGTTTCGACCGGCCGCGTGTGTGCAGAGACAATGGGGCCTTTGCCGTCGATGGGGATCCCCAGCGGATCGACGACGCGGCCGATCATCGCCTCGCCCACCGGGACGGAGAGCAATTCGCCGACGGCCTTCACCTCGTCGCCTTCGGCGATTTCGAGATAGTCGCCCAGGATGATGACGCCGACGGAGTTCTCTTCGAGGTTGAAGACCATTCCGCGGACGCCATTGGGGAACTCGACCATTTCGCCGGCCATCGCCGACGACAGCCCGTAGCAGCGGGCGATGCCGTCGCCGACCTCCAGCACGCGGCCGACTTCCGCCGTCTCGATGCGGCCCTGGAAGTCTTCAATCTCCCTCTGCAAAACTGAAGCGATCTCGTCCGCTTTGAATTTCATGGATGCTCCTCTGGCGCAGTTTCTCGCCCAGCCGCTTGAGGCGGGTGGAAAGCGAGCTGTCGTACACGGTATCGCCGACCTGGATCACCAGGCCCCCTAAGAGCGACGGGTCGACGCGCTCTTCGAGGATCGGCGTGAAGTTGAGTGCCGCCGCGATCTCGCCACGGACGCGCTCCCGCAGGTCGTCGGGCAGCGGTCTGGCGGTCGTCACCTGCACGCGGCGGCGACCCTGGCTGTGTTCATAATCGGTGCGGCTCTGGTTCAGGATGAACGGCAACAGTTCGAGCCGGTCATGCCGGGCCAGCACCCGCAAGAAGTTCGCGAAAAACGGCGACGCGTGCGGCGCGATCGCCCGGTCGATGATCGCGACTTTCTCGTCGCGGTTGACGATGCCCGAGGTGAGAATGTCCCGGAAGCGCGGCTGCCGGTCGAGCACGTCGTCCAGGAACGACTGGAACTCTTCCAGCGCATTCTCGACGCCCACGCTGTGCGCCGCCCGCAGGAAGGCATCGGCGTAGACCTTCGCCACCGCTCGCGCGCTGGGATCTTCCAGCACGTGCGCGGGCCGCGTCGGGAGTCTGGGGTCGAGCTCGGGCATGGGGAAGGCGAGGGGTCGAAAGGGTCAAAGGGTCGAAAAGTCGAAAGGGCCGGAAGTTGTCGGTTCGTCAGCCCGCCTGTTGCCGGAACTGGGTCAGGGATTCGTCGATCAGGCGGCGCTGGTCTTCGTCGCCCAACTGCGTCGCCAGCCGCTGGCGGGCGTTTTCGATGGTCCGCGTCGTCACCTGGGCGAAGATCGCGCTCAGGGCCTGATCGCGGGAGCGGCGGATCTCGCGGAGCGCCCGCTGTTTCGCGGCTTCCGCTTCTCTCCGGGCGGACTCGAGGATGTGATCTCGCGTTTGGGCGGCGTCGCGCCCGGCTTCGGCGAGGATCTCGCGAATCTCCGCGTCCACGGCTTCCAGCCGGCCGATGCGATCGCTCAACAATTCGCCGGCGGTTCGGTGCTCGCGTTCGGCCGCCTCGATGGCGGCCGCTTCCTGCCGCTCGCGTTCGCGCATCGAGCCCAGCCACCAGTCCCACAGCAGCTTCTTGCAGACCCACAGGAAGCCGATGAACGTGAGGATGCCCCAGAAGGGGAGATCCTCCTGGATGGGCGGCCGTCCCGGCTCGGCAGCCGTCGCTGTGCGGGCGGACAAGACAACGACCAGTGCCACGGCGAGACGCTGCACAGAGCGAAAAAACGAACATCGAACATCAAACATTGAACATTGAACATTGAACGCGGAAGTGCGCGCACGTTCGGCGGATCGCGAATCGAGTTCCCCCGCGTGGTGCTCCGGCTCGTTCGATGTTCGATGTTCGATGTTCAATGTTCGCTTGTTGGTTCGAGCGATCCGCAGTCAATGACAAACCTAGCGTCGTCCCAGCAGTCGAGCGGTTGTGGACTCGGCGTAGCGGTCGATCGTGCCGGAAAGTTCGCCCAGAGCCTGCTCTCGGGCCGACTCGATGTCGGCGATGGCCCGCATACGAATCTGCTCGGCTTCCGCTTCGGCTTCGGCGATGATCTGGTTCTTCGACTGCTCCGCCTCGCGACGGGCCGCAGCGACGATGCCCCGCACCTGTTCGTCCGTCGTGGCCAGCCGCTGCTGGTATTCGTGCAACAGTTGCTCAGCCCGCTGCCGGGCGAATTCCGCATCGGCCAGCGCGCGGTTGATGCGGGCCTCGCGGGCGTCCAGCCCCGCAATCAGCGGCTGCCAGGCAAAGCGGCGGGCGACGAAGACGAACACGAGAAATGTCACGAGCGACCAGATCGCCAGTGCCGGTTCGAACGCGAGCGGCGGCTTGTTGTAGTCGCGGCCGGCGTGCTCGCCCGTGGGACCGCCTTCGGCGATCGCCACGTCGGCGTCCTCAAGCTCGGGCGCAACGTCCGCAGCCGCAAACGCGCTTCCCGCCGACGCGAGCCACAACATCGCGGCCGCCAGGAGTCTGATGTCGCTGAACCGGCGCATGATCGCCCTCTGTGTCCCCGCTGCCCCGGCTGTCCGAAGTCGGGGCGGCCGGCGCCGACACCGCCTACACGAACAGAGCGATGATGCACACGATCAGCGCGAAGAATGTGGCCCCTTCGATCAGGGCCGCAGCGAGAATCATGCCGCCGCGAATGTCGCCGGATGTCTCAGGCTGGCGGGCCATGCTCTCGACGGCGGCCGCGCCGATGCGGCCGATGCCCAGTGCGGCGCCGATGATGATCAGCCCCGCGCCGAAGGACGGCGTGAGGTTGATCGAGAAGGCCGGCCCTTCTTCCTGCGCCATGGCCGGGACGCCGGACATCATGAGGAACACCCCCAACGCCACGAGAATCAGTCGCAGAACTCGAGTCACGTCTTGCTCTCCCGTTCGATTCGGAATTCGGATGTTGGATTTCGATTCACCGCACTCTAGTGCGGATGCAATGCCATGCCGATGAAGATGGTCGACAGAAACGCAAATACGTAAGCCTGAATGAACGCCACCAGCAATTCCAGGAGGCCCACGCCGATCTGGCCGAAGATGCTCGCCGGCGTGACCAGCCACCAGACAAAGCCCGCGTGGGCCGTCATGGCGATGAATCCCAGGATCACGCCCAGCACCGTATGGCCGCCCATGATGTTCGCGAAAAGTCGCACGGCCAGCACCGCATGCTTGATGAACAGCCCCACCACCTCGATCACGAACATCATAGGGATCAGGAAGATCTTGAGCGGGCCGGGCGCATCGATCGTCGGCACGAGCGCTTTCCAGAAGCCCACCGGCCCCAGCCGTTCAGCGCCGTATAGAAACGTGGCGCCGAACGCCGTCACCGCCAGGGCTGCGGTCACGTTGATGTTGCCCGTGGCCGAGCCGAAAAACGGCACCGCCCCGATGAGGTTGCAGATCAGCACGTAGAAGAAGCACGACCACACGAACGGCAGGTAGCGATCCGCTGGATGGCCGGAAATGCGGCCCGGTGGGTGATGGTGGGCTTCGTCCTCGTGGCCGGTGACGTGTTGAAAAGGCACGTCGGAAACTTCGTCGTGGCCGTGCGCGTCCGGATCGCCGATGATCGGCCGCACGACCTCATCGCGAATGTAGACCGCCAGCATCTCCCAGAAGTTCCACCACCAGTGCTTCGACGTGTCGCCGGAGCGGATGCGGTTCGCCAGCCCGCGGTAGATGAACAGCACGAACAGGGCTGCCAGCACCTGCAGCACCATGAACTTCGTGAGGGCGAACGTGGCGGTCTCCGGGCTGTCGCCGCCGAAGTATGGAAGCTGGAGGTGCAGTCCGAACGGCAGTTCGAACTCGAAGAAGTCGTAAACGTGGTGGAAGACCCCGTGGCCTCCGCCCTCGGCCGCCAGAATCATCAGAGCTTCGCCTCCCGGCGAGGTGTGAGATCGGCCAGCAGCCAGCGCGTCTCGAGGACCAGGGCGATCAGGTAGAACGCCACCAGCCACACGAAGAACTCCCGCACGCGCAATTCCGGACGCAGGAAGGCGATGCCGACGGCGCCTGAGAGCACGACCCCCAGCCGCAGCCCCGTTCCCAACAGCATGCCGAACACGTGGCGCTTCCGCTCGTCCATGCGGTGGGCGATCGCGATGGTCGCCACGCCGGGAATGAGGCACAGCGCCACCGACCATGCCAGCCCTTCGAGTCCGTCCCGCCCGGCCAGCAGCCACGCCGGCGCGACCGCGAGGAGCGCCAGCGCGAGCACGCACAGCGTCAGCCGGCCGGCTTCGTGAATCGGGCCTCGCGCTTGCATCAGACTGCGGTCGCGCTTCAAGGTTCAAACGTGGTCTGGAAACTCAGTCTTTTTTCCGTGAGGACCGGCTTTTCGGCGGGCCGCCGCGTCCCTTTGCGAGCTGGGAGAAGTCCAGGGTCGCGATGACCAGCCCCAGCACCACACCTGCCAGGAGCAGCCAGGGCGTGGTCCCGAATTGCCGATCCAGCCACCAGCCTCCCAGAGGCAATAGTGCCAGCTCCATGGCCAGCATCCAGATCCGCATCGCCCAGTACATGGCGACGGCGATCGAGGATGCGCCGCGTGGGTCAGGCCGTTTCGCCACCTTTTGCAGCCCGTCCGGTTGTAGAACAGCGTCGGACGGACTCCGCTCGCGAGCCGCCTCCGGCCGCGCCCGCCCGTTCAATACGAGGCAGCGGAACAGTCGATTCCGGCTGAGATCGGCAGA
>JAHWKJ010000327.1 GCA_019347905.1 Planctomycetota bacterium | reverse complement strand
CATCGCGGCTCCGGTGTTTTATCCCGAGGAAATCACGGTCGCGGGGCAGTTCGAGCGTCTGCCGAAGGCTTCGCTGCCGCTCCGCTCCGACCGGGAGACGATCTACCTCGTGCGCGGCGCGATCGAGGGTGATGTCTCCGCTTCGGCGAAGGGGAGCTTCGCGGGCGAGCCGCTGTCATTCGAATGGACGGTGCCGCAGGATCAGTTCCGTGAGGGGGCCGCGTTCTACGACATCGTCTGGCAGCAGGCGGCAAAGCACGACGGCCTGACGCTCGCCTATGCCGGCAACAAGGTGCTGGCTCTCGCCCACCGCATGTTCGAGGCGGAGTTGGAACGCGGGATCGACGCCGGCCAGGAGGCCGTCGCCAACCGCAATTTCGCGGCGGCCGAAGACATTGCTCTCGAGCTGAAAAAGATCGATCCGGCCAGCGACGACATCGATGCGCTCTTGCGCGATGTCAACCGTCTCAGCGGCGGCAAGCGCGGCGTCAATGTGCAGACCGTCGCCCAGGCTCAGCCGGCACCGGCGAACAATGGCCAGCCCCAGCCGGCCGATCAGCCCGGCGCGGCAGCGCAGCCTCCGGCAAATCAGCCCGCCAATGGCAACAACCAGCCGCCGCCGGAGCCAATGCCGCCCGGCGGCAGCCTGCTCGACCAATTTCCCGGCACGGCACGGCCGCCGGCCGGTCCCGGACTCGACGTCACGGGTCGCGACTTGATCCTGGAGGAGCAGGAGCGTCGCCGGATCAAGTCGCAATTGATGACCCGTGAAGTCGCCGAAACCATCGAGGACGCGCGGCGCATCTCCGTGGACGATCCCGAGACCGCCGTCACCGAAATCAAGCGGGCTCTCGATACCGTGCGAACCACGACCGATCTCATTCCCGATGTGCAGGCCGAGCTGCTCAAGCGGTTGGAGAGTGTTCGTCTGGATCTGGTGAACGTGGCCCGGCAGCGCGAGCTGGCGATGTTGTCGGCGGCCGAGCGCCGCGCCCTCATCGAGGCCGAGCAGCGGCTCATCGAGCAGGCGATGCAGCGCGAGGAAGACCTGGAGCTGCTCATCGACCAGGTGCGGGCCCTGATGGAAGAAGGCTATCACGGCGACGACGACGCCTTCGAGAAGGCCGAAGCGGTTGCGCGCGCCGCCGTGCAGCTTCAGCCGCGGCTGGGCATCACCGCCGCGGCGCTGTTCACCACCGAAGCCGCCGGGCAGATCAACAAGGCATTCCGGCTGCGGGCACTGCGGGCCGACAAATTCCTCGCGGTACTGCACGAAGTCGAGCTGTCGCACGTGCCTTTCCCCGACGAGCCGCCCATTGTGTGGCCGCCGGGGCCCGTCTGGAGACAGCTCAGCGAGCGGCGAAAGAAGTGGGCAGATGTCTCGCTCGAAAGCACCAGCCCGCAGGAAGAACGCATTCGCGCGGCGCTGGTCGATGAGCAGGGCGTCGATATCCAGTTCATCGATCAGCCGCTGAAGGAATCGATGGAGTTCCTCGCCGACGCGCACGGCATCACGATCATCATCGACGAGCAGTCGCTGCAGGACGAAGGCATCGCCACCGACGAGCCGCTCAACCACATCCTCTCGGGCATCACGCTCCGCAGTGCGCTCAAGATCATGCTGGAGCCGCTCGGGCTGACGTACATCATCGAAGACGAGGTGATGAAGATCACCACAAAGATCGCAGCGGACGAGAAATTCAGCACCCGCGTCTATCCCGTGGGCGACCTCGTCATCCCGATCATGAATCCGCTGGCGGCCGGCCTCGGACAGGGATTCGGCGGCGGCGGCGGGTTCGGCGGCCAAGGCGGATTAGGCGGCGGCGGCCAATTCGGACAGGGAGCACAAGGCTTCGGCGGCCAGGGCGGCGGATTCGGCGGCGGCGGTGGCGGTTTGTTCAGTATCCCGGCGGAGAAGGCGGAGATCGGTCGGCAAAAGGCGGAAGGCGGGAGGCCGGTCAAACGGCAGAACGCCGCTCCCGGCGGGATCGACGACCCCGAGGCTGAGGCGATTCTCGACCGGCTGCTGGGCCGTGCAAACGCCGCGGACGGCTTCGGCGGTGCGATGGCCCAGGTGCGCGATCCGCAGGTCTTCGACAACGATGCGGTTCAATCGCTCAAAAAAAAACTGACGACTCGCCGCTGAACGGAGAGGCCGCACAGTCTGCGGTAGATGGCAGCACTAAGAAACGACGGGACGCCCCTGCCGGGGGGCGTCCCGTTGCGTTTCCGCCCGAGCGTTCTGCGACACTGGCACAGCCATCAGCAGGCGTCACCGCCGAAGAGGCGAAAGGCGAACTGGAGCGGCTGCCGCTCGACTCCACCGCCACAGATCCGCATCGTCTGTGGAGCGACTACTTCAGCAAGCGCAAGGCCCCGCCGTCGCTCGTGCGGGAAATGACGCTCCGCCTGCACGAGGCCCGCCGCCACGAGCACGTCATCGCCCTCATCGAAGCCGCCCTCATCCACGGGCAGTCGCAGCCCTGGATGTACGAAGTGCTGGCGCTGTCGATGGAAGTCGCGGGCCGTCCCAAGGACGAGGTCGAACGTGTGCTGCTCTCCGGCATCGACTTCAACGGGGCCGACTATCTCAGCATGATGTATTCGGCCGCGTACCTGGTGCGGTTCGGGCGGCCTGCTCCGGCGCTGCGGCTGTACCGCCAGGCGGCGCGGCTCGATCCGCACCGCCCCGAGCCCTATCTATTAGGGCTGAAACTCGCCCGCCAACTGAAGGATCCCGCGTCCGTCGGCTGGGCGGCCGCCGGCATTCTCGAGACGGCCTGGATCAAAAACCACGAGCAGTTGCACCGCCAGGCCGAACAGGCCGCGCTCGACGCCAAAGACCAGCTTCAGCAAGCCGGCCGCGAGAAAGAGGCCACCGTTCTGGCCGCTGCGCTGGAGCAGGCGCGGCGGCGCGATCTCGTCCTGAGACTGGACTGGAGCGGCCACGGCGATCTGGACCTCGTTGTGGAAGAGCCGCACGGCAGCGTGTGCTCGTTCGACAACCCGCTCACCCCCGGCGGCGGCGCGCTCGTGCACGACGGCTACGGACCGGATCAGGCGAATTGCTACGAGCACTACGTCTGCGCCCGCGGAGTTCCCGGCAACTACCGCGTGCGGATTCGCCACGTCGCGGGGAACATCGTCGGCAAGCGGGCGCAGCTTACGGTCACGCGCTACCGCGGCACGCCGGCCGAAACGAGCGAGACGTTCGCCATACCTTTGACGGATCGCGACACGATCGTGCGGCTGGGACTGGCGGAAGGCCGGCGCACCGAACTGGCCGAGGTGCCCGAGGCCGCTCTTTCGCGGAACGTCCGGCCCAGGCGCCGTCCGACGCTCCTGGAGATGCTGGGTTCGCCCGACGCCGGTACGCGGCGGGCGCAGCGGGATTTTCAGTCGTCGCGGAACCGGGCCGCCGCCGGTACGCCAGGATTTACACCAATTGTCAGCGTCCTCTCAGAAGGGGCGACGTTGCAGGCGATGGCGGTCATTTCCGGCGACCGCCGCTACGTGCGGCTGACACCGGCTCCGGTGTTCAGTACGATCACTGACGTATTTACGTTCAGCTTTCAGAATGGCGGCGGGAACCCGACGGGCAATCCGGGGGTGGGCAGCGGCGGGCAAGGCACCCCCGGCGGGTTCACAGGCACCAACGTCGGCGGGATTCCGTAGCACAGGATGGCATTCACCTACAACACGTGGATCGTGCTGGCCGGCGTGAGCCTGTTGGGCGCCTGCTCCGGGCTGGTGGGCAGCTTCGCCGTGCTCCGGCGGCGGGCGCTCATCGGCGATGCGCTCGCACATGCGGCACTGCCGGGGCTGTGCCTGGCGTTTCTGGTAGTGGGGGAGCGGAACCTGCCCGCAATGCTCGCGGGAGGCTTCCTCACGGGACTCGCCGGAGTGGCCGTGATCGCGGCGCTCAGGCACGGCACGCGGATCAAGGAAGACGCGGCGATCGGCGTCGTGCTCAGCGTGTTCTACGGCGCGGGCGTGGTGCTGAGTGTCTCGATTCAGAACTCCGTCACCGAGGGCAGCAAGGCGGGGCTGGAATCGTACATTCTCGGCCGCACGGCGGGCATCGTGCGGCAGGACGTGCTCTTAATCGCGGGCGTGGCGGCCGTGTGCCTCGTGCTGGTGCTGGCGATGTACAAGGAATTCAAGCTGGTCGCGTTCGATTCCGGCTTTGCGGGCGTGCAGGGCTGGCCGGCCTTCCGGCTCGACCTGTTGCTGATGGCGATGATCGCGCTGACGGTCATTATCGGCCTGCCGATGGTGGGCGTGGTGCTGACGGCGGCGCTCTTAATCATTCCGGCCGCCGCCGCGAGGTTCTGGACCGAGCGGCTGGAGTGGCTGCTGTTTCTCTCCGCGGTGTTCGGTCTGGCGATCGGTGCGGTCGGGACGATCCCCAGCGCGCTCTTGCGGAACATGCCCGGCGGACCGCCGATCGTGCTGGCGGGCACCGCGCTGTTCGTCGTCTCGCTGTTGTTCGCTCCGCGCCGCGGACTGGTGGCGCGGTCGATCGCCGCCCGCCGCTTCCGCCGCCGGATTGCCGACCAGACGGCGTTGATGACGATCTACGAACTCGGCCGCGGCGCCCAGGGCGGAGACGATGCCGTCACAACGAACGCGTTTCTGTCACGCCGCGCGTGGGACGAGCGAAGCTTACGTGTGGTGATGGACCGGCTGGAGCGCCGCGGCCTCGCGGAGCGGCCGAGCACGGACAGCGTTCGGCTCACATCCGCGGGCCTGGAGCGGGGCGCGCAGCTCGTCCGCTCCTACCGCCTGTGGGAGCTGTTCCTCGTGGAACACGCCGAGACCGCCGGCAACTACGCCGACCTCGACCTGGACACCATCGACGAAAAACTCCCGCGGGAGTTGGTGCGCGAACTTGAAGGACGCCTTTTGGAAGAGACGGGGTGACGGGGCGAACGCTGGCGCTCGTCTTGGATATCCCCAGCCGGAAGCGGTGACGTCCACTTCGCCATCGTGCGAGCAACATAGCGACACTACTCTCCCCGTCACCCCGTCTCCCCGTCACCCCGTGACCCCGTCTCCCCGTCTCCCCGTCACCCCGTCACCCCGTCACCCCGTCACCCCCTCTCTTTCTCCCCATGGTCGACTGGCCCACCTTCCTCTCCCCCGAAGCCCGGATCGACCTGTGGACGATCCTCGTGGGCCTCGTCGCCAATACCGCCTGCGCCCTCCTGGGCTGCTTTCTGGTTTTGCGGCGGATGAGCCTCCTGGGCGATGCCGTCAGCCATGCGGTGCTGGCCGGTGTGGCGGGGGCGTTTCTGCTCACGGGGTCGATTGCCATTGGGCCGCTACTGATCGGTGCTGTAGCGGTGGGAGTGCTCACGGCGTTGCTGACGCAGACGCTCTCCACGTTCGGGCGCGTGCCGGAAGATTCCGCCATGGGCGTGGTCTTCACGTCGCTGTTTGCACTGGGCGTGGTGCTGATCAGTGGCGTGGAAGATCTGCATCTGGATACCGACTGCGTGCTGTTCGGGAAGCTGGGCTTTGCGGCCGTCTACACGGTGGACGTGTGGGGCCTGCGCGTTCCCCACGCAATGACGACGCTGGTGCCGGCCTGCGCTCTGACGGTGTTGTTTGCCACGGCCTTCTGGAAGGAACTGAAGATCGCGTCGTTCGACCCGCTGCTGGCGACGTCGATGGGGCTCAGCGCCCTCGTCATCCACTACCTGCTGATGAGCATGGTGGCCGTCGTCACCGTCGCCGCATTGGAGGCCGTGGGGGCGATCATCGTGGTGGCCATGCTGATCGTGCCGGCGGCCACGGCCCATCTGCTCACGGACCGGCTGAACCGGATGCTGCTGCTATCGGTGGCCGTCGGGGCGATTTCGGCCATCGCGGGCGCGTTCTGGGCGCGGCGTGCGGACACCAATGCCGCGGGGATGATGGCCGTGGTCGCGGGACTGCAGTTCGCCGCCGCCGTCATCCTTGGTCCGCGGTATGGTCTCTTAGGCAAATGGCTGGGCATGCTGCGGCTGTCCGTGCGGATCGCTTGTGAAGACGTGGTGGCGGCCCTCTATCGCCGCGAGGAATTCGCGAGGCAGACGGCGGCTGCCGAGCCCGCGCCCTTGACGCGCGCCGAATGCCGCCGCGCCGCCGGCGACGGTTTCGCCGCGCTGTTGGCGGTACCCCGGCTGCGACGCCGCGGCTACGTGGAGGCGACGGCCGAATCGAGGCTGGTGCTTACCGATCACGGGCGACGGATGGGCCAGTCGCTGGTCCGCTCCCACCGGCTGTGGGAGACGTTTCTCAACCAGAACTTCGACCTGCCGCCCGACCACCTGCACGAACCGGCCGAGCGGATCGAACACTACATCGGCCCGGAGCTGCAGGAACAGCTCGCCCACGAGCTGGCTCGCCCCAGCGTCGACCCGCACGGTAAGACGATTCCGCCGCCACAGCCCGAGACGAGCGAGTCACCGTAAGATCAGGGCCTGCTGCCGTTCGCCGCCGGGGGCTTCAGCCGGCCCTGGTTGCCGTACACTTTCGACGTCTGGCCCGATCCGGTACGGCTGCCGCCGATCGTTTCGGATGTCGAAGTGCTGCGGGCGCCGGCTTTGAGCGTGAACGGCACATCGTCGCCCGGCCGCCAGACGCGGCGGCGGGGCTTGTAGCCCATGTAGTTGAGGAAGTCGGCCAGCGTGACGTCCCGCACGCCCTGTTCGCGGGCTTCTTCCCTCAACGCCGAATGGTGCTTGCCGATGTCGAGTGCGGCTTGTTGCTCGACTTTGTTGGTGATGGTCGAAGCGTCGGGGATTTTGCCGATGATCAGCCACTTCACCGTGTCGTCGATGCGAACTTCATCCTTGCTGGGGTTCCGCTGCCCCTGGTCGTCGACTTCGATGACGAGTTGCCCGCCGGCGGACTTCACGATCTGATGGAACAGGTCGCGGTCGCTCTGCCCGTCGCCGTCGATATCCACCAGGCCCACGACGGCGAAGTTCTGCGGACGGCCGGCTTCCCACAGCGGAGAATAGATCGGATCGCCCGGCGCAATCGGCCGGTAGATGTCGCTTTCCAGCACGCGGGCCTCTGCCTGGTGCGAATCGAAGACGCGTGTGACCTCGATGGCGCCCTTGATGTCCTCGGGCCCTCGGCCGACGCCCTGATGGTCTTTGGTGTAGACGCTGAATGTCGTCCGCGTGGGCAGGTGGTCGGCTTCGCCCAGATCGATCCACACGAGGCCGGTCGTTCGATCGACCCGCACGATCTTGCCGTCGGGCACTTCAAAGCTGAGCTGGGTGGCGTCGGCGTATTTCTCCTGCAGGCGGTTATTGATGCGGACGAGGTTGCTCTCGCGCTCGCGGGACTCGTCCTTGAAGGCGCTGAACGCCTGGCTCAC
>JAHWKJ010000326.1 GCA_019347905.1 Planctomycetota bacterium | reverse complement strand
ACACCTGGCCGGCCCGCAGGTGCGTCCAGTCGCGCAGGTATTCATCGCCCATAGTGCGAGCGAACCACTCGAACTGCTGCACGACCGCCAGGTCCGCATGCGAGTAGGAGGCGAAGATCCGCCGGTAGGGACGCGCTTCCGCTCGCGACAACTCGGGAGTGGCTGCCTGCGCCGCCTCGCCCGCCACTCGGATCGCGAGCGGCACGTCGGCCAGCACGATACCGCCCAGAAAGACCGTCAGCCGGCCCCGGGCCGTCCTGCCGACCAGTTGCGACGAGGCGCGGAGGCGGAACTCCTCGCGATGCACAGCTTCCTGCCACAGAAAGGTCCGCTGGGGCGGGTTGAATGCAACGCCCTCCATTTCGGGGACGAACGTCAACTCGCCCTCGCGGGGAACGGCCGCGCGGCTGTCCTGCGTCACGTCCTGGAAAGCTCCGAGTTTCTCGCCCAGCACCTGCTCGGCCTGCCGACGGACTTCTTCGACTGGATCCGGCTCATCGTCATCGGCGTCCGGCGGACGCTCGGACAGATGGGCGAAAGCCAGCAGTGGGTACCACCGCTCCGCCGCGACCGAATTCGGCCGGTAGACGGTGAACTGCACGTTCTCGTCGACAAAGGGCGGCCGATCTGGCTCCGCCGCCGGGACGGGCGGCGGACCTTCCCACGTGTCGGCGGTGGAAGCCGGTGTCTTCGCAGTTTCGGAGCTTTCCTCGGGCGCCACCCACGTGCCCGTGCCGGCTGGCAGTGCCGGCGCGCCGCCCGTCGCGGGAAAGTCCAGCGTCGTATCGCCGCCGGTGTCCTCTGACCGCTTCGCCGCCGTAGCAGGACGAGCGGGAACATCGCGAGTTGCGGTGAGGCGCTGGAGCTTTCGCGCCGCGTCCGCGTCGAGAATTTCGGCCTTGCCGCGGAGCATTCTCAGTCGCACGGATCGAAACTCCGCCACGGCGTGATGTGCGCACAGTGCGAGCGATTCGCGGGCCGGCCCCATGTGGGCCTCGCGTGTAAGCCGGTCGATGCGCCCCTTCCACGTGAAGCCGGGCGAGACCGTCACCGTGACCAGGCCCGCGTCGCCCGCGACAGCACCCTCCACGCGCACACTCACGCGGGCCGACTGCCCGCGGCCGGCAAACTCGGCCTCGACGGATTCGCGGCCCGCGGGATCGGGGTCGGAGACGACGTTCACCAGTGCCCCGCCAGCGGCTGGCAACGTCGGTGCGTCCAATGTCGAGCTGCGCGATTTGCGCATGGGGCGTGCCTGCGGCGAGCGGCAACAGCACGTTCGCCGCCCGCGCAAGTACGTCCCCCACCCAGACATCGAACTCCAGCTCGTAATCACCCTGGGGAGAGATGGGCAGCACGACCAGCGGCCACCGCCGCGGCGACATCGCCCGCAAGCGGCCCTCTTCAAGCTCCCATTCGCCGCGCAAGGCGTCTCGCTCCAGGTCGACCATCGACAACAGATCGACCCAGCCATCGACGGAGGTGATGCTGTCGAACGCTTCCACGCCGTCAGGTCCCCGCAGGCAACGATTCCAGCCGGATGACCTCTCCGTAGGGCGGCTGGAAACTCGCATCGTACTCCCCCAGAAGCACCCATAGCATACGATACGACGGCTCGCCGGTCAGATAGCTGACGTAACCGTCGGTGAGCATCATGGCGGCCGTCACGTTGGGGTCTTCCTGCAGGCGGAGCATGGCAGGCGTCATGTCGCTGTAGCCGAAGCCGGCCACGCGGTACTGCCCCAGATCGGCCGGGTCGATCCACTCGTCCCTCGTCACTTCCACGTCGCACTGCACAACGTGGACCTCGGTGACGCCGGAGTTGTCGCAGAAAGCGGAGATTGCCCCCAGCGCCCGCGGCAGGTGCGCGTACATCGAGCCGCTGGTATCGATGATGATGTGCAGGGTCCAGCCCTCGCGACGGCGGCCGGGGAGCACGACGTCGACCCGATCGGCCCCGCGGCGCGACGGCCGCGAGTACGTCCGCTCGCCGGGGGCGACGGCGTCGAACCAGCGCTGCAGGGCCAGTTCCCACGGCGTGTAGTACGCATCGCGGATCGCCTGCATCAATGCGTCGCCGCGCTCGGGCTCGACCAGCGATGCCGCATCGTCGGCGGCCTGCATCTGCTGGCGGAGCTTCGCCAGGCTGGCGGCCTTCGCGGCGGCGCGGCGCACCTGTTCCGTAATCTTCTGGCGCACCTCCGGTTTCAGCTCCGGCTCGAAATCCGGCTCCCGTTCGGATGGGAGGAGGTCGCCGCGGACGAGGCTGGGATCCTGCGCGATCTCCGGCATTGGCGGCGGTGGTGGCGGCGGTTCGACGAGACCGGCGTCTTGCAGCGCGCGGCCCATGACCGAAGGCGGCTTGCGACCTGCCCCAGGCCGCCGCACCGAACCGGCCGCGTCCGGCGACCAGCACGACAGCGAATCGCCCCGGCCGCCCTGCAAGAGCTCGTAGTACAAATCTTCCAGCGATTTCTCGCGAGCACCCTCATACTTCAACCCATCGAGAGGCGGGTCGCGCTCCAACTCCTCGTTCAGCATGTCGTTGATCATGTAGTCATGAGCAAAGTTGACGACGAGGGGGTGGTCATCGTCTTCCTGCCGCCTATGCGTGTCGAGCGCCAGATGCAACAATTCGTGGGCCAGCACATACGCGGCGTCCGCCGTGGGCACCGAGGCGAACACCTGTGGCCGAATGAGCAACAGCCCCGACGCCGCGATCGCCGCCACACTCACCTCATCGCTCGCTTTGATCCGCACGAGCCGCGCCAGGCCCGACAGGTGCGGTAGCGTGGCGCTCGTCAATCGCAGCGCCTGACGGGCACGCTCCAACGCCCGCCCCTCCAGCGCCGCGCGATCGGCTTCCAGTGGCTGATCCATGTCGCGCCCCTCGGTCACAGCCCAGTCACCTCCTTGAGCGCCGCGAACATCGCTTCCGAGGCCCCCAGCCGAGCCCACGGATCGACCAGGTCCACCAGCACCGCAAAGCGAAACTCATCGGGCAGCGCCGCCAGAAAGTGGTTCACCTTCTCCGGCGGGATCGGCGGCAGCTCGTCGCGCTTGATCCAGTTGCGAAGCTGGTTGATGATGAACCAGCGGGCGGTGTCTTCCTGGGGCAGCCGCTCCGGCTCGTCGAAGTACTGCTCGATCGGCAACAGCTCGCCGAGACGTTCCTCCGCCAGTGCACAGTACAGGGCGGCGTCTTCGGGGCTCACGGTGCCAAACGCCAGCGCCCGGCGGTTCTCGTTCGTCAACAGGCCCCGCTCTTCGACCAGCGCTAGCGAGCTCGACAGCGACGCCCACGCCCGCGGGGTCGAGAACGGCACCGGGTCGCGCGGCACCGGACGCATCAGCGCCACCGGCATGTAGGTGATGAAGGCGAGAATGTCGGACCGCACGCCGGCGGACTTCGCCCACACCAGCCACTGTTTCACGTTGACCTGGATGTTGACGATCAGCACGCGATTGATGAGGGCCGAGCTCATCGCCCGCACCAGCGCCCGGTCTTCGGTGCGATTGCCCGCCGCAACAACCCAGCTTCCCGGCGGCAGCGGGAACTCGCCGATCCGGCGCTCCAGCAAGAGCGAGTAGAACGCCTTCTGAATATCCGGCGCGGCGGCCGGCAGTTCATCGAGGAACAGGCAGAACGGCTGGGCGTCTTCGGGCAACAGCACCCGCGGCGGGCAGAACACGCTTCGCTCGCCGACGATCCGCGGAATGCCGCTCACGTCTTCGGGCGAGATCTGCGTGCCCAAGAGCGACCGGCAGGGCAGCCCCGCCTCGGCCGCCGCCTGCCGCACAATATCGGACTTGCCGACGCCCGGCGGCGAAAGCAGGAGCAAACTCTGCTCGGCGGCCATCGAGCGGATCAGCGACTTCGCCTGGGCGAGTGTGATGGTGCGGTGGGACAAGCGCGGACTCGCATCAATGCGTCATTCACCCGTCGTCGTCGTCGGCCAACTCCGACGGCCAGCCGGCTTCGCCAATCAGTTTGACAAAACGGCAACCGCAAATCTCGTGAACGACGCGCCCGGCGTCGGTCTTCTCCACCCGCAGCAGCGTCTGCGCGTAGGAGTCGCCCACGGGGATGACGAGCCGCCCGCCCTCAGCGAGCTGCTCGTACAAGGGCTGCGGAATCGCCGGTGCGGCGGCCGTGACGATGATGCCCTCGTAGGGCGCCCGCGTCGGCCAGCCCAGCGTGCCGTCTCCCACTGCATATTCGACGTTATGGCAGCCGACATCCTCCAGCACGCGGCGGGCTTCGTCGGCCAGTTCCCGCAGCCGCTCGACCGTCACCAACTCTTTGCAGAGATGGCGCAGCACCGCCGCCTGGTACCCGCTGCCGGTGCCGATCTCCAGCACGCGCTCCTCACCGGTGAGCCGCAGCTCCTGCGTCATGAGCGCGACGATAAATGGCTGGCTGATCGTCTGACCGCTGCCGATGGGCAAGGCGGTATCGTCCCACGCCCGGTCGAGAAGCTCGGCGGGCACGAACCGCTCGCGCGGCGTTTCGGCAATCGCCGTCAGCACGCGCTGGTCTTGAATGCCCCGCGACGCCAGCGCTCGGCTGAGCTTCTGGGCGGCCTCTCGATCGAACATGGCGGCATTCTACCAGCCGTTCGAGAAAAGGGGACCGCCTCGTTGAGGCACAGCCCATGTTTCGCGGCAGCGATGCAAACCGTAGTCACAAGCTGCCAGCTTGTGACGAATCGCGGCCAAGACGGCAAGCTGGCAGCTCGCCGCTACGGCGTCGGCGGCGACAGCTTGCGCAGCTCGCCCAGCCGCGTTTCGAGCGACTGCTTCCACTCGAGCGTTTCGATCTGCCAACGGGCCGATTCGGCGAGCGGGCCGTCCGCTTCGGAGGCGACGCGGCGGTACATCGCCAACGCTTCTGCGGGCCGGTCCTGCTTCCGCAGACAGCAGGCGATCATGTACTCGACGGCCAGGCGGTCGGCCGCACTAAGATCGCCTTCCGCGGAGAGGCGAAAGGCCTTTTCCGCCGCCGTGACGTCCCCCGAGCGGAACAGTGCGGCGCCGATCTCCAGCGGCGTCTGACGGACTGCGTCGGTCGAGATGGCTTCCGACGACGTCGGACGGGTGGACTCCGCTCCCACACGCACGATCACATCGCCGGACTGACGGCTTCCGCCCGCCGGGACGTGCGAAAGCTTCGACGGCTGTTGTGAATTCGTCGCTCCACCGGCCGCCGGCTGGTGCTGGACCAGCGGGGCGTGCGCGGCTGCGGAAGACGCCCGCACGCGGTTCGCCTGCCGGACAGCCAGTTGACGCAACAGTTCGCGAATCTCCTGCGAGTGAGCTTCGACGCTGGAGTGGAGTTCGGTCCTCACCGCCGCCGCGGCTTGCGAGGCTTCGTCGCGCAACCCGCCGACGGAGTTGCGCTCCGCGGCCAGCAGCATCAGCTCCTGTCGCAGGGCGCGATCGTAAGCATCTTCCGCAGCGGGCGGCGTCGCGGCTGTGGGGGTGGCAGGGGTGGCGGATATCGTCGCTGGTTTCGCGGCTGCGGCGGGCTTCGCCGGCTCCGCGGCTGAGAGGGAGGGGTTCAGTTCCCCGAGGCCCAGAGCGGCCAGCAGGGCACAGGCGGTACGCCGAAGCGTCATGGCTCGCATTCATCGCCTCCCCGAAGGGGGTCAGACCCCTTTGCGGTTCTAACGTGCACCTTGTTCTGTACCGGTCGTCCGCTAAGGGGTCTGACCCCGTTCGGTCGCGCCCCGGTCGACGCCGCACGGCAGACTTTGCCGGTTGTAAGGATTATCGTGAACGCCGCCGGGCCGTCATGAACCGAATCCCCCGGAGGATTGGCTCAATCCCCACGTCGGGAGCATCCGATACAGCCGATATGGACGTCACACCCACGCATTTCGATCTGTTGTCCCACATGCTCGATGCGGCCACGCTGCGGCACCGCGTCACCTCGCACAACATCGCCAACGTCAATACGCCCGGATACCGCCGGCTCGAAGTGCACTTCGAAGACGCCTTGGCCGAGCAGTTGCGGGGCGGCGGAGCATTCGATCCGGAGGGCGTTCGCCCGGAGATCGTCGAAGACCGCTCCGGCACGTATCGCCGCGACGGCAACAATGTGGACATCAACCAGGAAATGGCTCGCCTGAACAAGAACACGCTGTTGCACAACACCTGGGTTCAGATCCTGTCGAGCCAACTGGCGACCATGCGGCGATCGATCACCGGTTCGCAGGCGTGAGAAGGTGACGGGGCGACAAGGTGAAGCCCACGGGTTGCAACCCGTGGGCTTGAAGGGAAACAGCGATGAGCTTTGAAACCATGCTGGGGACGCTGAACATCAGCGCCTCGGGACTTCAGGCCGAACGGCTGCGGATGGAGGTCATCGCGAACAACATCGCGAACGCCTCGGCCACGCGCACGCCGGAGGGCGGCGCCTTCCGCCGCAAGGAAGTGGTGTTTTCCACGGTGCTCAAGAACGTCGAGGATGCCGCCGACTGGCGGATGCCGGGCACGGAGCAACTGGGCGGCGTCGAGGTGCTGGGCATCGTCGACGATTTGACCGAGCTGCCGGTGGTCTACAATCCCGGCCATCCGGACGCCGACGTCGAGGGTTTCGTGACCATGCCCAACGTCAACATTCCCATCGAGATGGTCAACCTGGTGACGGCGTCGCGCTCCTACGAAGCCGGCGTCCGCGCCATTCAGTCGTTCCGCGACATGTCCGAACAGGCCCTGCTGATCGCGAGAAGTTGAGGTCGAGAGGTCGGCAGTAGGCAGTACGCGAGGACAAGGTACGGAGTGCGGAGTACGGAGTCCGGAGTGCGGAGTAGCCGATGAATGTCCCTCGCGTCTCAACGTTTTCCCTGCCGCCCGCCGCCCGCTGACTGCTGACTGTTGACCTCGTACCTCGTACATCCTATCCCGTACTGCGTCCCCTCGTCCGCCTCCGGCCGACTGCCTCGCGTCTCCCGCCTCCCGCTGTCTGGACCAACCATGGCCGTCGCACCCATCTCCGAAGCGCCGCTCGCCTTCCCGCAGGCCCTCTCGTCGTCCGCCGCTGCTGCCGCTGCGCCGCGCGAGGAGCCGTCGTTCTACGAGATCGTCGAACGCTTTGTCGGCAGCGTCAACCAGCAGCAGCTCAACGCCGACACGGCCGTCCAGCAGATGATCGCGGGAGAAGCGGAAAACATTCACGACGTGATGCTGGCACTGGCGAAGGCCGACCTCACCTTCCGCATGTTCCTGGAAGTCCGCAACCGGGCCATCGACGCCTACCAGGAAATCATGCGGCTGCAGCTCTGATGCGGATGATTCATGCGGCTTCTGTCGGCGATGTTTCTGGCGGCGCTCGCCTGCTTCGAGGGGCACGAGCGGCGGGTGGACGTCGGCGCG
>JAHWKJ010000014.1:4539-26429 GCA_019347905.1 Planctomycetota bacterium | reverse complement strand
TAGAGGTAGGCGCCGCGCAGCTCGGGAAACTCGTCCTCGTAGTAGACGATGCCGCCGGTGATCGAGCGGGCCTCGGAGTGATGGTGCTCGATGGTCGGCGGCGTGACCGGCGTCGGTCCCAGCCGGCGGGTGGCGTGAAACGGGTGGGCACCCTCGAACGCCGCCCAGCCGTAATTCTCGCCGCGGCGGACGAGGTGCACCATCTCCCACAGATCCTGCCCGATGTTGCCCACCCAGCAGTGGCCGGTGCGGGCGTCGAACGCGATCCGCCACGGGTTGCGGAAGCCGTAGGCCCAGATCTCCGGCCGCGCGCCCGGCGTCGTCAGGAACGGATTATCCGCGGGAATGCCATACGGCCGGCCGGCCTCGGGGCGGTCGACGTCGATCCGCAGCAGCGTCGCGTTGAGGTTGGTAAGATCCTGCCCGGTGTTTTCGGTGTCGGAATCGGACGTGCCGTCGCCGGCGGGAATGTAGAGGCAGCCGTCGGGACCGAAGGCCAGATCGCCGCCGTTGTGGCCGTTGGACTCCCATTCGATGAGCACGAGCTCCGATTTCGGATCGCAGCGGAACGGCGGCCGCCGCTCGACGGTGAACCGCGAGACGCGGTTTTTCTTCCGCTCGGCGTCGCGCGGGCCGTTGCTGACGACGTAGACGTAGCCGTTCTCGATGTAGTGGGGGTGAAACGTGAGGCCGTACGCCTCCTGGCCGACGTCGAGGAAGAGTTCCGCCTCTGCGATCTGCGGGTCATTCGGGAAGCGGAGGATGCGGCCGTTCTGCTGGACGAGGACGAGGAGATTCGTGCCCGGTTCGCTCTCGATGTACAGCGGATGGTCGAGCTTGAGGTTCGCGAACACGCGCTCGACGTGAAACGGCAGCGGCGGCTCCGGCGATCCAACGAGACGCGAGGCGGTCCACAGGACGCGCCGCTCCAGACCATACGGCTGCGGCGCGACGACGGGGATCTCGTCAGGATGCGGGGCGCGCACACGCAGCTCGTGCGGCCGCGGTGCGGCGACCGGAGCCCGCTGCGCAAGCAAGGGCGTCCGATCGCGCCTGGCTTCGGCGAAGACACTCGCACAGAGCGTCCCCGCGAAGGCGAGCACCGCGAGCATTCCCAGCGATCGTGCCACGCCGCTCATGCTGTCAAACCGAGTCAAAGTGCAGTAGTCGAACCCGGCGCGCCCGGGACGCGAGACCAATGGCCGTGCCGACATCCATCGTAGAGCACCGGCGTCGATTCTGGAAACCTCCGGGTTCGCTCTCGCGGGCGCTCCTCGAAAGAGAGACAGGACTGCGGTATCCTCGGGGTGGAACGTGATTGTCACCCGCGAGCGCTGTCTGGGGAGAATTGAATGATGCGAATTACACTCCGGCTGTGCCTCACGGTCGCGGCGGCGATCAGCGCGGCCGGCTACCCCGAGTGCGGTTTCGCCGAAGACACAGGCGCGAAGCGGCCGAACATCCTGTTCATCGCCATCGACGATCAGAACGACTGGATCGGCTGCCTCGGCGGACATCCGCAGGTGAAGACGCCGGCCATCGATGCACTCGCGAAACGCGGCACGCTGTTCACCAACGCCCATTGCCAGGCCCCGTTGTGCAACCCCTCGCGCACCAGCCTGATGACCGGGTTGCGGCCAACGACCACCGGCGTCTACGGACTCGCCCCCTGGTTCCGCACGATCGATGAGTTCCGCGAGCACGTCACGCTGCCGCAGTATCTGGCACAGCACGGCTACCGCACGTATTCGACCGGCAAGATCTATCACGGCGGCTACGGGCGGGGGAAAGACGACGCGGAGTTTCACGTTGTCGGGCCGCCGGCTGGCGTGGGCGCGCGGCCGGAGAAGAAGCTGGTCGAAACGCCCGCGCCGCACCCGCTGGTCGACTGGGGCACGTTCCCTCACCGCGACGAAGACAAGGGCGACTGGCGGGTCGCAAGCTGGGCCGTCGAGCAACTCGACGCGAAGCCCAAAGAGCCGTTCTTCCTGTCGGTCGGCTTCTTCCTGCCGCACGTGCCGTGTTACGCCACTGAAGAATGGTTCGACTTGTACGCGGCAGACAAGTCGCTGCTGCCGCCGGTGCGGCCGGACGACCGCGACGACATGCCGCGGTTTTCGTGGTACCTGCACTGGAAGCTGCCGGAGCCGCGGCTCGCGTTCCTCAAGGAAGCCGACGAGTGGGTGAACCTGGTACGGTCGTACCTGGCGTGCGTGAGCTTTATCGATAGCCAGGTCGGGCGGGTGCTCGACGCTCTGGAGCGCAACGGGCTGGCCGAGAATACAGTCGTTGTACTGTGGTCGGACCACGGCTGGCACCTGGGCGAGAAGCTGATTACCGGCAAGAACACGCTGTGGGAACCTTCGACGCGCGTGCCGCTGATCTTCGCCGGGCCGGGCGCGACGCCCGCGGCCGTCTGCTCGCGTCCGGCGGAGCTGCTCGACATTTATCCCACGCTGGTCGAGTTGTGCGGGCTGCCGCCGAAGCAGGGCCTGGAGGGTCTGAGCCTCGTACCGCAGCTCAAGCATGCCGCTGCGCCGCGCGAGCGGCCGGCGATCACCACGCACAACGCCGGCAACCACGGCGTCCGCACCGAGCGGTGGCGATATATTCGCTACGCCGACGACTCGGAGGAACTGTACGACCTGCACGACGACCCGCACGAGTGGCGGAACCTCGTCGCGGATAAGAAACTCTCAGACATCTATGCCGATGTGCTCGCAGCCCACCGCCGCTGGCTGCCGCAGAAGGAGCTTCCGCCCGCGGCCGGCAGCCGGCATCGCATCCTCACATTCGACGGCGGCCGCCCCGTGTGGGAGGGCGAGCCGATCGGACCGGACGATCCCATACCGGAGCTTCCGCAATGACGGCCGCGCCGCGGAACATCCGCGCCCGCCGCGATGAGGGCGAGCTGGAGATCGAATGGCAGGACGGCCGCGTGGACCGGCTGCCGTTCCGCTTTCTGCGCGGCCGCTGCCCGTGCGCGGGGTGCGTCGATGAGTTCACCGGCGTGCGGAGGGTCGACGTCGATGCCGTGCCGGTGGGCGTCCAGCCGTCCGGCGTGAGCTTCACCGGCAACTACGCCCTGCGGATCGACTGGAACGACAGCCACAACACCGGGCTTTATACGTGGGAGTATCTCGAGCGACTCGGCCGCGACGCCGCCGCGACGTAGCACGGCTCAACCGGTCGCGACCTGCAGGATGCCGCGGCAGAAGTCGGGCAGGTCGTCCGGCCGGCGGCTGGAGATGAAGTGCCGATCGACGACCACCGAACGGTCGTGCCACTGGGCGCCGGCGTTCACGAGATCGTCCTTGATCCCCGGCGACCCCGTGACCTGCACGCCGCGGTAGATGCCGGCCGAGATCGGAATCCAGCCGCCGTGGCAGATGGCGGCGATGGGTTTTTGCGCTTCGTGAAACTCGCGCACGAGCTGGAGCACCTTCGGATCGCGGCGGAGCTTGTCGGGCATCCAGCCGCCCGGGCAGACGACGCCGTCATAGTCGGCCGACTTCACATTCGCGATGGTCTCGTCCGCCTGGCAGGGATAGCCGTGCTTGCCGCGGTACGTGCGGCCCGCTTCGGCGGCGGCCAGCGTTACCTTTGCGCCGGCCTCTTCCAGCCGCAGCTTGGGATACCACAGTTCCAGATCTTCGTAGTCGTCGCCGGCGAAGATCAGGAACCGGCGGCCTTCGAGCGGTCGCGTGTCGGGCATGGGAAAGATCTCAGAAGAATAGTGCTCGTAGTGGCCGGCTTCAGCCGGCCCCCGTCGGCCGGCTGAAGCCGGCCACTACAAACAAGTGGACTCGTTGCCCGTGCACGAACACTACACCAGACCGGCAATCGGTTCGCCGTGATAGATGTGGTGCGGGCGGTCGAGATCGTCCTGCCAGACGGCGGTCCGCGGGAGGCCCAGCGATTCGTAGATCGTCGCCGCCATGTTTTCCGGCCGCTGCGGATTGTCGGCCGGATAACCCCCGTCTTTATCCGATGAACCCACCACGCGGCCGCCCGCCAGTCCGCCGCCGGCGAAGAACACCGTTTGCACAGCCCCCCAGTGGTCGCGGCCGGGCAGCTTGTAGTGCTGCGGCAGGCCGGAGATCTTGGGTGTGCGGCCGAACTCTCCGGCCATCACGATCAGCGTGCTCTCCAGTCGGCCGCTTTCGTGCAAGTCGTCCAGCAGCGCCGACAGCGCCCGGTCCGTGGGCGGAAACAGGAAATCGCGCAGGTTCGGAAACGCGTTGCCGTGCGTGTCCCAGCTCTCGTTGTTGCCCAGATTCACCTGCACCAGGTTCACGCCCGACTCCACCAGACGCCGCGCCATCAGCAGCGACCAGCCGAACGTGTTGCGGCCGTAGCGGTCGAGGGTGCCGGCATCGGCATCGAGCACATCGAACGCGTGCCGCACGCGGCGTTCCGTCAACAGCGACACCGCCGCCTCGCGATAGCGGTCGAAACTCTGGATCTGCGCGGCCGCGTCGAGATCGCGCCGCTGCCGCTCGACGTGCGCCAACAGGTCGAACCGCCGGTCGAGCCGCGCGCCGCTCAATCCTTCCGGCAGCGACAGGCTCGGCGCCTGGAACACGAGGTCTTTGCGGTTCTCGCCGCCGCGGGCGTGGTGAAACTCGTACTCCGGCCAGGCGCCGTAGGTGGTCGCGTTGAAAGGCGAGGCGTCGATAAACCACGGATCGCGGCGCGGCCCCATCTGCCCGCCGAACTGCCCGGGAATGACGCGGCCCGTGCGGTGGATCAGCCGCTCGGGCAGCACGACCGCCGGCGGCAGATTGTTCCGCGGCTGCGTGACGTCGCCGGCGACGGCCGCGATCGAGGGCCAGTCGTCCGGCATGGGCTTCGAGGCGTTGAACGCGGGCGGCATCGGCGTCCGCCCCGCGAGCATCACCGCATGCCCCTGCGAGTGCTCGTTATAGGGATGCGTCAGCGATCGCACGAGCGACCACAAATGGCTCCGCTCGGCCAGCCGCGGCAGGTGCTCGCAGATGAACACGCCCGGCGTTCGCGTGGCGATGGGCCGGAATTCACC
Source organism: Planctomycetota bacterium (assembly GCA_019347905.1). Taxonomy (GTDB): domain Bacteria; phylum Planctomycetota; class Planctomycetia; order Planctomycetales; family Planctomycetaceae; genus JAHWKJ01. The sequence goes on along the minus strand of JAHWKJ010000014.1, from coordinate 21,388 downwards.
GCGGATGTGGTCCGGCGCCTCGGGCTTCATGTCGAAGCTGTCGTGCTGCGCGAGGCCGCCGGAAAGAAAGATGTAGATGACGGACCGCGACGGCCGGTCTGCGCTCTCTGCCGCACCGCCTGGCGAACTAGCCGCGGCCGACCGCAGCGCCGCCAGATGATTCATCCCGAGGCCGAGGATTCCGACGCAGCCGGCCTGGAGCGCCGTGCGGCGGGTGAAGGTCGGATGCCGGCAGAGACTCGGAGTCGTGACCATATTTCACCCGCTCGTGCCGTATGCTTTTCGCCGGCTCCTTCGGCGCCCCCCGGCATTCATCAGCGCGAGTTTATTCGTGGCTCCCGTGCGATGCAACCCGGCAGCCCGGAGAGCCGGGAAACGACGACGCCCCGCACAGTCGGTAGTCCAGCCGGCATTCGACAACGTAAAGTGGCATCAGCCACAAGTCTCAATTCATAGAATGTCGCGGCAATTGCAGGACAGCAACGATGTTCAATTCAGTTGAAGGCGTCTTCCGGAATGGCCAGGTCGAGCTGCTCGAGCGTCCGCCGGCGCTGGAAGAGACGCGGGTGATCGTCACCTTTCTGCCTGTGGAGCGCCGTGCGGGGGAGCCGCCGAATTTCACACCCCAGGAATTGGCGGACCTGCGCGGGAAACTTCAGGCCTGGGAAGAAGATTGGAACGCCCCAGGAATGGAAGCCTATGGCGAGCTGTGATCGCGATCTTTACGCCAGCACGCCCTCGACGACTTTGCCGTGCACGTCGGTCAGGCGGTAGTCGCGGCCCTGGAAGCGGAACGTGAGCCGCTCGTGGTCGAAGCCCAAGAGGTGCAGGATCGTGGCCTGCAGGTCGTGCACGTGGACCTTGTCGCGGGCCACCGAGAACCCGAGTTCGTCGGATTCGCCGTACATTGTGCCGCCCTTGATGCCGCCGCCGGCCATGACCATCGTGTAGCAGTCTGGGAAATGGTCGCGGCCGAGAATGTTGCCGCCGGAGGTGCGGCCCTCGCGGAAAGGCGTGCGGCCGAACTCTCCGCCCAGCACGATCAGCGTCTCTTCGAGCAGGCCCCGCCGCTTCAGGTCCTTGATGAGCGCGGCGACCGGCTGGTCCATCGTGGCGCACTTCTTCGTCAGGCCGTCTCGAATGTCTTCGTTGGGGCCGGTGCCGTGGAAGTCCCAGCCCCAGTCGAACAGTTGCACGTAACGCACGCCCTCTTCAACGAGGCGGCGGGCGAGCAGGCAGTTGTTGGCGAAGCTCGCCGCCCCCGGCTGCGCGCCGTACTCGTCGAGGATGTGCTTTGGCTCGCGGGTAATGTCCATCACTTCCGGCACCGACGCCTGCATGCGAAACGCCAGCTCGTACTGGGCGATGCGGGTGAGCGTCTCGGGATGCCCCAGCTCCGCGGCCTGCAGTTCGTTGAGGTCGCGCAGGGCGTCGAGGCTCAGCCGGCGCATGTCGCGGTCCATGCCGGCGGGGTCGGAAGCGTACAGCACGGGGTCGCCCTTCGAGCGGCACTGCACGCCCTGGTACACCGACGGCAGAAACCCGCTGCCGAACGAGTTCTTCCCGCCGTTGGGCTGCACGCCGCTGGAGATGAGCGCGACGAAGCCGGGCAGGTTTTCGTTTTCCGTGCCCAGTCCGTAGGTCACCCACGATCCCAGCGAAGGCCGACCCGGCCGGGCCGATCCGGTATAGACCAACAGCTCGGCGGGGGCGTGGTTGAACTGCTCGGTGTGCATCGAGCGGATGACGCACAGTTCGTCGGCGACCTCATGCAGGTGAGGCACCGCATCCGACATCCACACGCCGCCCTCACCGTGCTGCGCGAAATTCCGCGGCGTCCCGAGCAGCTTCGGCGTACCGGAGGTGAAGGCGAAACGCTTGCCCTTGATGAACTCGTCGGGGCAGTCCTGTCCGGTGCGTTTGACGAGCTCGGGCTTGTAATCGAACAGATCGAGATGCGGCGGCGACCCGGTCAGGTGCAGGTAGATGACGCGCGTGACCTTGGGCGGAAAATGCGGCGCCCGCGGGGCCAGCGGATCGTCCGCGCGAGGAGCCGCCGGCGCTTCACTACGCAGCAGCGACGAGAGCGCGATCGCGCCGAGTCCGACCTGGCAGTTCTTCAGGAAGTGACGTCGCGTCAGCGCCTGCATGTATTCCAGATGACGATGCATCAAACGACCTCCTCAGCGCGTCATAAACATCTCGTCCAGGTTCAAGAGCACATTACCCACGATGGTCCACGCGGCCAGCTCGACGGCGTCGGCGCCTTCCGGCAGCGGCCCCAGGGGATCGGTCGCCAACTTCACTGCGTCAGCGGGCGAACCGGAGAACCGCTCGCGGGCGGTCTCGTACAGCCGCACCAGCCGCGACAATTCCGCTTCCGCCGGTGGCCGTGCGAGGCAGAGCTGGAACCCGCGACGCACCTTCTCCGCCGGCGCCGCGCCGCCCTCGGCGGCCATGCGCCGCGCCAGCTTCTGGGCCGCCTCGACGTACACGGGGTCGTTCAATGTGACCAGCGCTTGCAGCGGCGTATTAGTGCGGGCGCGGCGGACTTCGCAGACTTCGCGGTTGGGAGCGTCGAAGGTCGTCATCGACGGATAGGGATTCGACCGCCGCCAGGACGTATACAGCCCGCGGCGATAGCGGTCGCCGCCCTCGCTGGTCTGCCAGTCGATGGCACTGCCGAATGCGGCGTTCAGACCCACCGAGGGCTGCGGCGGCTTGACCGGCGGGCCGTAAAGCTTTCGGCTCAAAAGGCCGCTGACGAACAACGCCTGATCGCGGATCGCCTCCGCCGGCAGCCGGAACCGCGGACCGCGGGCGACGAGCCGGTTGTCGGGATCGTGGGCGAGAAGGTCCGGCGTCACGCGGGTCGACTGCCGGTACGCCGCCGACGTCACCATGAGCTTCAGCAGGCGCTTGACGTCCCAGGCGGGAGGTTGAGGGTTGAGGGTTGAGGGTTGAGGGTCAGAGGCGAGAGGTCGAGAGTCGAGGGCCGAGAGTCGAGAGCCGGAGGAGAGTCGAGAGCCGGAGGAGAGTCGAGAGCCGGAGGAGAGTCGAGGGTCGAGGGTCGAGGGTCTAGAGCCAGAGTCTGTAGCCGCGTTGGCCTTTGACTGCTGATCGCTGACCTCTGACCTCTGACCGCTGACTTCTGACTTCTGGCCCTCGACTCTCGACTCTCGACTCTCGACTCCGGAGAATTCCACGGCGAGCCAGTCCAGTAGTTCCGGGTGGGAGGGCAGTTCGCCCTGCGAACCGAAGTCTTCGCTCGTGGCGACGATGCCGGTGCCGAACAGCTTCTCCCAGTAGCGATTGACGGTGACGCGGGCCGTGAGCGGGTTGTCGTCGTCAACCAGCCACTGCGCCAGTGCGAGACGGTCCGGTTCGGCGCTGGTGGAAACGGCCGCCGCACTCAATTCGGCCGCCGCATCGAGCGGAGGGAATGCCGCCGGCACGCCTGCCGCCACTTCCGGCCCCAGGTCGAGGAAGTTGCCGCGAAACTGGATGTGCGTCTGGCGCCGCTGGGCCTCGGGTAGCTCGCGTAGAATGGGCACCGTTGTCGCCGGCTTGACCTCAGCGAGTTGCTTCCGCAGGACGGTGAGCCGCTCGCGGGCGGGCTGAAGCTCCGGCGCGACCTGCGTGCGGTAGTAAGCTGCCAGTTCTTTCTGCTTCGCCTCGGAACGTCCCGCCGCCGGCACTTTCAGGATCGCGAGGATCGCCGGCGGCGTGCGGGCAAATTCCGCGGCGCGGGGATCGGCCGACACCGACACGCGCAGCCGCCCGAGCGTGTGATTCTCGTGCTTCGAGCGCTGCTCGATGACCAGCGTCAGCTTCGAGCCTGCAGCGACTTCAACGGGAGCGGCGGGCAGCAGCGTGAGCGTGTGCGGCTTTCCGGTCGCTCCGCCGACGGCCCAGCCCTTGTCGCTTTCGTCGAGCACATTCGCCGCCTCAAAGCCGGACTGCGCGTAATCGGCAATCGCCGCGGTGAAAGGTACCGGCCGCACGCCGCTCACGGCGTACTCGCCGCTGGGCTTAGGCGCATCGGCCACAGTCTGCTCCCACAGCGGCTGCCGCTCGGCGTCCAGGGCGGCGATGTGGAAGTTGGCCAGCCGCGTGTGCAAGTCGCCGTCGGTGCGGTTCCACACGACGACGCGGTCCACCGGCTGGGGCGATTTCAGATCGACTTCCCACCACGGATCGTCTGAGACGGCCGTGTGCGTGGTCGATTTCGCCTCGAAGTATTGTCCGTTGGTGTTGCCGTCGATCGCCAGCTTAGCCGGCCCTTCAAACGCGGTGCTGCTCTGCGTGGCTTCGCCCTTCACGGCGATGTTGTCGGCTCCGCTGAAGACCTGCACTTCCGCCAGCGAGAGAATCTGCTGTTTGCCGGGGATGGTGATGCGGACGTAGCGGGCCTGGGGGCGCACGCCCTCGGGCGGCACGATCGAGGCGGTCACGCGCGTGACGACAAAGTTACCGCCCGCGTGTCCGGGTCCGCCACCGGGCAGCGAGTCGTGGGGCAATGCCTCGAGCCGCACGGCCGTCAGGTCTAATTTCCCTAACGGCAATTCCAGCGTGTAGACGTCGGTCTTGCGCCCTCCGGCGACGAGGATCGAATCGTCGTCTAGCCGCGACATCGCCGCCCCACCTTCGGAGACAGCGCTCTCCAGTGTCGGCACGTGCCACTCCAGATCGGCAGCGAGATTCTCCTCCCAGCGAGCCTGCGACGCGGCCAGTTCGGCCGTGGGCGTGGCCAGCCGCGCTTCCAGTGCGGCGAGTTCGCTCTGCCAGCCCGTGATCGTGCGCTGCTGGTCTTCGGTGAAGATCGGCAGCGTCGGACTCTCATCGCGGCGGTCGGCGTCTTCCGTGTTGTTGAAGAACGCGAGGAACTGGAAATACTCCTCCTGCGAAATCGGATCGTACTTGTGCGTGTGACACTGGGCGCAGGCCATGGTCGTGCCCATCCACACGGCCATCGTGGTGTTGACGCGGTCGACGACCGCCACGTTGCGGAATTCTTCGTCGTTGGTGCCGCCTTCGTTGTTTGTCTGCGTGTTGCGATGGAACGCGGTCGCGATGAGCTGCTCTTCCGCCGAATCGGGCAACAGATCGCCGGCGATCTGCTCGACCGTAAACCGGTCGAACGGCTTGTTCTCGTTGAATGCCCGGATCACGTAATCGCGATACGCCCAGATCTCGCGCGGCGGATCGTCGGCGTATCCCGCCGAGTCGGCGTAGCGGGCCAGGTCCAGCCACACCCGCGCCCAATGTTCGCCATAGGCGGGACTCGCCAGCAGCCGGTCGACCAGCCGCTCGTAAGCGTCCGGCGACGTGTCGTTCACGAAGCGTTTCACTTCGGCCGGCGTTGGCGGCAGCCCCGTCAGGTCGAGTGATACGCGGCGGACCAGCGCGTGCCGGTAGGCCTCGGGCGACGGCGCCAGTCCCTCGCGCTGGAGCCGGGCGAGGATGAAATGGTCGATCCCGTTCCGCGGCCACGATGCATCGCGAACGGCCGGCAGCGGCGGACGCACCGGCTTCACGTACGACCAGTGCTGCGCGTAGGCCGCCCCCTGTGCGATCCATTTCGTCAGCAGCTCGCGTTCGCGGGCGGTCAAGCGCTTGCCGCTCTCCCGCGGCGGCATCGCCATATAGGGGTCGGGCGAGTGGATCCGTGCGACCAGTTCGCTTTCCGCCGGCTTGCCCGGCACAATCGCCCGCACGCCCGAGTCCAGCTCCGCCAGTGCCGCATCCTGCCGATCGAGCCGCAACCCCGCCTGCCGCTGTTTTTCGTCCGGTCCGTGGCAGGCGAGACACTTGTTGGAAAGGATCGGCCGAATGTCGCGATTGAAGTCGACCGTCGCGGGCAGCGGTTCGGCAGCCCGCGCATGCATCGTCGCGAGCGTCGCACCGATGATGAGCGTCGCGCGGGCAAAGAGAGTGACAGTCGAGAAGCGGCAGTTCATCGCAGGCTCTGCAGGGCAATCAGACGACGGGGACGACAGCCGCTGGGCCGTCCACTCCAGCATAAAGATTCGCCCACAGGATGTCTGCGGTAGCCGCATTCGTGCTCCGTGGCTTTCCCTGCCCCAGCCACGGTCCCACGGTCCACCGCGGTCTACGGAAGGCCTCCGTCGCGGGGCTGGGCAGCGGCCGGAATGCCGTTATCATTGTGACGCTGCGGCCGTGCGCAAGTGCGACGGCCTTGCGGTCAATTTGATGGCGGAGAGTCGCTTTGCCCAAAAAAGGGGACTGTCCCCCTACCACTTGTGATTTACAAATGGCCCGAGCCACAAGCTGAAGGGGACAGTCCCCTTTTTTGGGCAAAGCAGGCGGAGTCCGACGGAGCCGGCGGTGACCAAGACGACCTGGTTGAAGTGGAACGAGCATCCCTGGTTCTCCCGCTCGGAGGCCGGCGGCGGCGCGGTGCAACTCTGCGAGCGGCTGTTGCAGGCATCGCTGCGGCAGGTCGGGATCAAGCCGTTTCTCGCCGAGCAACTCTCGGAGATTGCCGGCGAAGTCGGCTCGCAATGGACAGCCGCCCTGCGACGCACCCCGGAATGGGAGACGCTCGGCCGCACCGGGCGGCACCCGCTGGAACGGCTTCCATTCGACTTTCTCGAAGAGGCCCTCGACCGCGAAGCCGGGGGTCTCAAGACACTCGACGAGCCAACCGGCTGGTCGATTATCGCGGTGCCCCTGCTCGCCGAACCGCTGGCCGGCACGCTGCTGGTGCTGACCGGACGCAACCTCGGCGGCGAAGCGCTGCCGCTCTCGGTCGCGGTGGGCCGCGCGCTGGGGCTGTGCCTCAGAATCACCTGCGCCCGCGAGCGGCACGTCCGTCGCGAAAGCCGCCTGCGGAGCACGCTCGAAATCACATCCTCGTTCGCCCGCGAACGCAAATCGGGACGCCTGCTGGAAGTGATCGCCGTCGAGGCCACGCGGCTCCTGGACTGCGATCGCTCCAGCATTTTCATCCTCGACCGCGAGCACAACGAGGTTGTCGCCTGTCCGGCCCTGGGCTTCGAAGGCGGAACGCTCCGGCTGCCGCACGACGCGGGCATCGTGGGCGAAGTCATCCTCAGCGGCAAATCGGTCCGCGTCGACGATGCCTACGCCGACCCGCGGTTCAATCCCAACGTGGACAAGCAGAGCGGCTATCGCACGCGGAACCTCTTGTGCGTGCCCATGCACGACTCCGAGGGCGAGCTGGTCGGCGCCTTCGAGGGCATCAACAAGAACGACGGCTCGTTCGACGACGAAGACGAAGAGAGCCTGAAGCAGCTCGGCATTCACGCCGTCACCGCCATGCGCAACACGCGCGAGTGGGAGCAGCTCATCCGCAGCCGCGAGCAGCTCACCGAGCAGCTCACCCGCGACGTGCGGATCGTGGGGCAAAGTCCGGCCATCGTCGCGCTGCGGGCGACGGTCGAGCGGCTGGCGGCGACCGATCTGCCGGTGCTGATCATGGGCGAGAGCGGCACCGGCAAGGAAGTCGTCGCGCAGGCGCTGCATTTTCAGGGGTCGCGGGCGAAAAGTCCCTTCGTGGCCGTCAACTGTGCGGCGCTCACCGAAACGCTGCTGGAGAGCGAGCTGTTCGGACACGAGAAGGGCGCCTTCACCGACGCCCACGAAGCGCGGCAGGGCAAGTTCGAGCTCGCCGAGGGCGGCACGCTGTTCCTCGACGAGATCGGCGACATGAGCCCCGGCGGCCAGGCCAAGCTGTTGCGTGTGCTGGAGCAGAAGATCGTCACCCGCGTGGGCGGGGCGAAGCCGATTCCCATCGACGCGCGCGTGATCGCCGCCACCAACGCCAATCTGGCCGACTTCGTCCGCCAGAAGCGGTTCCGGGAAGACCTCTACTACCGGCTGAGCGTGGTGACGCAGGTTCTGCCCCCCTTGCGGGACCGGCCGGAAGACATCCTGCTGTTGGCCGAGCATTTTTTGAAGCGGTTCAGCCAGCAGGCAAACCGGCCGACGCTTTCGCTGTCGTCCGAAGCGCGGAGGCGTTTGCAGTCGCACCACTGGCCGGGCAACATCCGCGAACTGCGGAACCTGATGGAACGCGTGGCGTTCCTCACGCCCATGGACCGCGACCGCGTCGAGGCCGACGACCTGGCCTTCATCCTCAGCCCCGGCCGCGAAGCCCCCAGCGAACCATCCCCGGACCTGGGCCTGAAGGAAGCGACCCGGCAGTTCCAGCAGGTCTACATCCGCAAGGCAATCCAGCGGGCCACCGGCAACATGAGCCAGGCCGCCGAAGTCCTCGGCCTGCACCGCTCGAACCTCTACCGCAAAATGCGGCAGCTCGAAATGCAGGAGGCCGAGGCAGAAGACGAGTAGCGGCGGTTCGGGGGTGGCCGTGACAGAGCACTATTCTTCCCGGCGGGCGACGGTCCGCGAGGGATCGGCGACGAGCGGCGCTACCAGGTGCTCGATGCGGTAGCGGGGTTTGCGGCCGGTGCGGTCGCGGGTGGAGGCGTCCACGCGGCCTTCGATCAGCACCACGTCGCCGTCGCGCAGGCGGGCGAGCAGCGGATCGTCGACGAGCGTCAGCGTGCCGCCCCAGCGGTCCGACGCGGCGGGCTCCAGGTCGTAGATGATGTTCCACGTCTCGTTCGTGCGGTCGTAATCGACCACGCCGCGCAGCCAGCGATATTCCGGATCGTGGGCATACGGATCCGGCAGCGCGGCCGCGTCTTCCACCCCCCCTGGCCCCCCCTTAGCAAGGGGGGGATCTGCAACGTCGTTCGCGTCCGCCTGAACGACGGTGGTCGCTTCGCCCTCGGCGCTCGCCGTCAGCACGGCACCACCGGTCTCGTCGTCCTCCTTCAGGCCGAACGGCGTCTGGCCCTCGGGACCGAAACTGGTGCCGGAACCCGAGCCGCTACGGTCGTCGAGGTCGCGGTAGTTGGGCACGTAGTTGCCGCCGTTGCCTCCGTTGCCCGTACCGGAGCCGTCGTCATACAGCGGCGCGTCGGGATACGTGGGCGTCCCTCCGCGCGTGGGCGCCTGGAACTGCGAGCCGGAATCGATCCCGGGCGAAGGGGTGACCGTCCCCGGCAGGTACGCCCCGCCCGGCGAAGTAATCACCGGCGGCGAAGTATAGGTCGGATAACCGCCGTGGTAGCCGGGGGTGTAGGGATGGTACGAGTAACAGCCGACGGCGAGGATCGGGGCCGATGCGCACACCAGCCCCGCCGACAAACGCACAGACATGGGCGGGTCCTCGAAACGGGAGCAAACCTGCGGGGGAAACCGGCAGACGTGCCGGGATTGCGATGGGTCGGATCCCCCCTTTGAGGAAGCGGCGGGATTGTAGGAATTACTCGAACCGTGTCCAGAGCAGTCGCGCCCTGCGGTGAGCAATTTGCCTGCCATAAGTGCCGATCTCACCTGCACAGTTTTGCATGCGCGCGGGAGATGCGATGGCCAACGCAGTGCGCCGTGGCGCTTGCGCGCGAACACGCGAGAGAAATGAACCCGGCGGCGTTCGCAGGACGTGCGCAAAATTGCAGCGGCCGAATCCCGTTCTTACAATTCGGGCACGCAACCCGATCGCACGATTCGGTCACCGGGGCGGCGACATTTCATTTTTCGTACCGAAGAGGCTGCTCGAATATGGACGGGCCTTATCCACCGCCAACATTCGCGGCCTCGATCTACGAAAGGCAGTTTCGCCGATTCAGCGAACGATTCGGTCCTTCGCTCCACGACATCGTCTCGTCGCATGGATCCTGCTCCGATGACGACATCTGGTCCGCACTGAACTCGGTCGTCTACTGGAAGACTGAGAGGAATGAAGATCTCACGAAATCACAGTGGATGGTTGCCGCTTGTGCCGAGTTTTATATGGCGGTGAACAGTTCCGGGTTTCAGCGCTACTTTGAAACTCGGGCAGGAAACGCGTGGCCATCCATTTACGAAATTCTCCAACTGGGCGGCGATTCCACCGGGCCGACCGCGTTTTCGAAGGTCTTGGATGTCTTTCCCAAGGGAAAGCCATCGACGCACCTGGAACATCGTCTCGACCAGTTGGACTCCAGCAAGATGTCACCGCAAGTGAACCTTGCCGAGGTCTTCAGGCGACACGACGATATTCGCTGCACGCTCGACTATCCGTCGAACGAGACCGTGTGGCGGGCCCTGCTCGCACAGCCCGATGAGCGATATATTCCACGGGTTCCGCGACGATGACCGTGCGGCGTCCGCGTCAAAGCTTGGGCGGAGGCGTGGGCCTGGGGCGCGGCGGACTCGGCCTTTGCAGCAGCCAACGCCCACTCTTACAATCCGCGTCCGCAGCGTTCAGCGCGGGGCCGCAGCACCGTAACGCTGCCACAACTCCAGCGCTTTCTCGAAGTCCGTGGTGTCGATACCGAGCGAGCCGGCCGCGAACACGCCAGCCTTCTGTCCATTGACGACTGCGGCGAGATAGTTGCGGAACGCCGGGTAAAAGACGTAGCTGCCGTCCTCGGCAAAGCAAAAGAAGAACGAACCCTGCGACTCGGATCGACCTGGATCGAAGAAGTGCCCGTCTCCCGCCACGTCGACGATGAGTCCGAGCCACTCGTCGCGATGGCCAGCGAACGCCGCGTAGACCTGCTGCTGTTCGGGCGTGCCCGCCTTGACCTGCTTGCGAAGCTCGTCGCGATCGGCGAACACAACGTCCAGGGGCACAAACTGGTGGTCCGGGAAGGCGTCGATGTTGGCGCTGCGCGGCGTCCCGTTGCGCCAACGATAGAGAGCTCGCAGGTCGGAGGTCAGCTTCACGCCATGCTGCCTTTCCAGCGCATCAATCTCGGAGTCGGTCAACCCAGGCTGAAGCGCGGAGAGTACAGACGGCGCTTTCGACTTCAAAAACGCTTCGTACTGCGAGAGAAGATTTTCAACCGGCGTCGACACAGCCGGCGGCATCGCAGGAGCGGGCGGATACGTCTCGTCCGGTGATGGAACTGGGGGAAACAGGCTCAGCCTCGAAGTCCCCCTCAATCGAGGGAGAACGACGGACAGAACCGCGATCGCGATGAGGACGATACAGACTGCAATCAAGGCCCGCCGCACTGCCTGCCTCCCGCTTCGTCTACCGCTCAGCTTCAGAGGCCCGCGGCCTCTCAGGGCCGGCTTTGGCTCCGGCCTCACTGGGCTGCCGTCCCTTCATCGACCCCTGCCGGTCGCGGCCCATACTGCGGTAATTCCGCCCCGAACTCACAGGCTCCTAAGTCCGGCGCGTTCCCGGCATAGCTGTCGTTGATATTGGGAATGACGACTCCCGAATCGACCGCGACCGCTCCGGCCCTTAGCCTCAGATCGGCTGGCTCGCGGGACGGAATCGGCGGATCTGGAAAATCGACCTTCGCCGCAAAAATGTCCATGTCCACTTGGACCGCGTGCTTCTCGGTCGTATTGGAACGAAGGCTCGCGAGGCTATCGAAGGAGTTGCCCATGATGTCGCCCCGAAACGGCGTGCCGTGCGTGCCGTAGCCGTTGTAGTCGAAGTCGCAGGTGGCATCGGCCGTAGGCCACCGCGCCGCCAGTCCCGTGCCGTTGGTGTACTGCGGGCCGAACTTCCCGGAACCGGTTCCTCCGATCGAGATGTTGTTCCGGAACAGCGCGTGGCTGATGATGACCTGACGATTCAGCTCTCCATTGGGCAGCGTATATTGGGCCGGCTGCTCGGTGAAGGCCATGCTACCGTCCCCAGTCTTCACGACGGTATTGTGCAGCACGACGTTGCCCTGGGTCCTCTTGTGCAGTTTATACGGAGCATAGATGATGTTGTACATCACGTTGCGGATGAAATAGCTCGGCCCACCCAACGACGGCTGGCTGCTCAGGCCGCAAAAAGAGTTGGTGATGCGATTCCGCACGACGCGGCAGTTGCTGAGCGTGTAATCCGCCTCAATCGCATCGTCCACGCCGCGTTCGATGTCGTTGTTGTAGACGTCAACGCAGACTTGTTCCCAGGCGGCCCGACCCTCCGCCGTGGAGATGCAATCGCGGAAGCCGACCACCCGGTTGAAGCAGACGACGTTGCCGGGGCCGGAGATCAAAATTCCCTCGCCGTGGTTCTTGCCCTTGGCACCCATCGCCTCCTTCGTCCAGGGATTGTCGCCCGTCACCACGTTATCGGCGATATAAGCGTTCGTCGCCCCGGCCTTGTCCTCCCCGGGCCGGGCCCTGGCGGTGATGCCAAATCCACCGGGAGGAGCGTTCACCTCACACCGGCGCACGGCGCATTCTGTCGTGTCGAGCAGGTCGATTGTTCCATTGACGGTCAATCCCTCAAGGTGCACATGTTTGCGCCCCTTCAAGCTGATGTCGTTGAAGACCGGCTGACCTGGCGAGCGCAAGACGATAGGCTGTCCGGGCGCGCCGTCGAGTAACGCGTTGAATTTCCCGTAGTCCCCGGACGCCAGCAGCAAGACATCCCCCGGCTTGGCTGCGGCTGCGGCATCGGGGAAAGTTTCCGGATTCACTTTCTTGATGGGCGCGTCAACCATCGCACGAGGGACTGGCCGCGTCTTCGCGCGGACCGCCTTCTCAGCGGATCCGCCGTCCGGGTCGCGAAGCGTCAGCGCAATTTCATATTCGGTGTCGGGACGCAAGCCGAAGATGCTGCCGGAATGCTTGTTCGCCCACCGGAAACCTCCGTTTGACCCTGGCAGCACGCGACGCAACGGCATCCCCTCGCGCCAGGCCGCATTTCCGACCTCTCGATAGCGGAGGGTGACTTGGCCATTGGCGTTCGCGTCTCCCTCAATCTCCCACTCGACCGCAAGGTGGACGAGGGTCGGGTAGGGAGTGGTAACTTCCCCAGGGACCGTGGCCTCCCCTCCTCTGGCTGGCGATACCAAAGCGACTGCGAGCACGGCAACAACTCGAATCATGCGAACACCTCATCTGTGACGGCGGAATGGCGCTGGTTGCCGGTAACTAGGCGTCATCTCAACCGGGATTTCCCAGTGGAAGTCATCAACTGTGATGCTTCGCACCAGATGTGGAAATGCGGCAATGCTTGCACTTCCGATCGTGCATTGATGACACAACGTGTTGCCGAAGTCATCCCAAAACGCTTTCGTCACCGATTGTGCCGTTTCGATCTTCCGTAGCGTCTTTGGCACGTCCTTGCCTGACCCGTAACAATGGCTCGTTTCTTCCCATCGCGGACCATCGAACGCGAGCATAGATTCATCTCAAGTGGCGAATAACCAAGTTCACCGGGTGTTGGGACCTACGGCCGACGAGAAGTCCTCGTGCTTCTCGGCCGGAAACCGGGACGCCGAAATCCAAATCTCGAACGATTGCCGAAAACCGAATGACGCAGGGCGGCGGCGGGCCGTCGAACCGCCAATGAACGGGGGCGCAGGGGCCGCGAGCGGCGCGGCACCCGCCTCAAAGCTTGGGCGGTGGCGTGGGCTTCGGGCGCGGCGGACTGGGGCCTGGCTTCGGCGGCGGCTGGTAGTAGGTGCCGAAGGTGACGCCGAATTTTCGCCCCAGCTCGAACTCGGCCCGCCGGAACCAGGGCGAGCCGGGGTGCAGCTCCTGCACGTGCGCAAATTGCTCCTGGGCCGTCTTGTGCATCACCTTGAGGTCGTCCGGCGAGATCTTGAACAGCTTCTGCTGCGCTTCGTCGGGATATACCCAGTCCGATGGCGCCTCGCGCACGTACCAGCGGTTGTGCATGGGGTTCTTGACCAGCGACTCCGCCAGCCCCGCTTTCACGAACTGGTCCAGTCCCAGCGCGTACTCGAACAGCCGCAGCCGGTACCAGTAGAGCTGCGCCTGGATCAGATCGTAGTTCGCCCGCCAGCGCAGCGACGGCTCCCGCTCGCGCAGGGGCCGCACGCGCTCCAGGTGTTTCTGGGCCGAGGCCAGCGCGGCGTCGATCCGCAGCATCTGGTCGAGCCGCTCCTTGATCCGCGGCATGAACTGCGCCGGAAGCACCGTGAACGTCTCGCGCGTGGTTTCCGGATCCGGCAGGTTGAGCCAGTCGCTGTTCGGCTGATAGGGATTGAGCAGCACGATCACGTCCCAGATCGCCTTGCGGAAGTCGCTCCGGTCGCGGGCCTCGGCGTACTCGCGGCGCGAATCGAGGCTGGGCAGGTACTCGCGCAGGTTGAGCATCTCGTTCTTGCGATTGTCGAAATCGTTGAGGTCCTGCTCTTCGTGCGGAAGCTGGAAGAAGATCCCGCCCGTATCGCGGGCGATGCGCACCTGCTCGTAGGGGCCGAAGCCGCTCATCTGCGAATCGAGCCGCCGCCGATAGCCGTCGAACTGCAGTTGCTCGGCAAAGGGCGTTTCCGGTCCGCGGCGGATGGGCAGGTAGAAGATGTAGCCGGTTTCGGGCTGTTTCCAGCGGACGTGTGCGTACAGCGAACCGAAGACGGCCTCGCGGCCGAGAATGTAGATGGGGGCTTTGGCGGTCTTCGCATCCTGGATGACCTGCTCGACGAGGTGTCCGTCGTCGCCGGATTCATCGCTGACGACGATCACGACGAGTTTCCGCTTCTCGTGCCGCGCCTGACCCTGGTACTGGCGGATGACCGCCGAAATGGCGGCGCAGGTGTTCTCGTCGCCGGTGGGATCGACGGGGATCTGGTCGATAGCCTTCATCAGCTCTCCGAGATCGGCGGTGGGCTTTTGCGTCTGGGCGCGGACCACGCGGCCGAAGCTGTTGATCGAGCTCAGCAGCACTTCGTCCAGCTTCCTGGTGCTGCCGCCGGCCGCGTTCGGATCGCGTTCGACGATCTTGAGCTCTTCGTAGACGCGGTACAGCCGCTTCTTGAGGTCCTGCTGGTCGTCCCTCATGCTCTCGGATTCGTCGAAGATCCATGCGACCAGCAGCTTCTCGCTGCGCATGAGGCGGATCAGCTCCTGCGTGAGCCGGCCGAGCGCCGCGCCGTAGCCTTCGACGATCGCCCCCACCTCGCCGGTGACCTCCGCCTCGCCCAGATCGTCGCCCAACACGTCGAGCCCCGGCAGCGTCTCTGCGCCGACGTTCACCTGCACTTCGGGGTCGCGGACGATTTCCTGCTGTTCGAGTTTGACCTGCCGGGCGAGGGGTGCGTTCGAGCCGCCGACGGCGTTCGAGACGCTGCCGCCGGTGATGTTCATCGTCGTGGCGATCTCTTCCTGGAGATCGAGCTCCTGGTTGAACTCCTCCAGGTGGCGGTCTTCGTCGGCCACGACGGTGTCGATCGTGAAGGCTTCCTGGGCCGCGTTCGTTTCGAGAATGATCCACCGCAGCGCGAGCAGGATCACTGCGTGGACCACGACCGACACGGCGATCGACGGAACCTGCTGACGAACGGATTTCGAGGCCATCGCAATGTGCCCCTTCGCCCATTTCGCCGGCCCGCTCGCGGGCCGCTTCGCCCGATGCGCCGGGCAAGCCCGGCGGCGAAATGGTGAATTCAAAGGTCCAGACGTGACAGAGCAATCAACCACGATCATGCTAGCGTGAATGCCGGAGAGTGTCCACGACGCGTCATGCGCATCATCCCGAACGCATTGACCCCTGCGAGGCCGAGAGTGACAATCGCAGGCGGTCACTCAGAACGAGAATGACGAAGGACGAAGGACGAAACGTATGCCTCGCGCGACAAACCGGCTCGCATGGACGGCACTGGCCGTCGCACTCGCTGCAACCGGCGGCTGTGGTGGAGACGCGCCCGAGCCGGCCGCGCGAAAGCCGCCATCGACGACGTTGCGAGAGGCGGCCGAGGTTCCCGAAATCACGATTCGCACGGCCACCGCACCGGGTGCGGAACAGGGGGCTGAGGCTCGCTCTCGCGGACCTGCCGCGCATGGAGGCGAGCAGCCGGCGGACGCACAGCCGCAGATTGACCCCCAGGCCGATCCGCAGGACGTGTTTCTGGTGCTGGGGGACGAGCCGAATTACGAGATCCTGGGGCCGGCCCCGGCGGTGAACCCGGCGGACGTGTTCGAGATCACGCCGCCGCCCGAGGGCCACGATTCGTCGTCGTTCGTGGTGATCGCCGAGGGGGCGGCCGCGATTCGGTCAGGACAGCCGGCTCGCGATTTCAAGCTTCCGGACCAGTTCGAGGCGATTGCGGAAGCGGGCTATTCGCCGGAGGGGTTGCCGCTGCGGATTCGTTCGCAGCGCGACGAGCGGGACATGGTCCTGGTGCCGGGCGGACCGTTCTTCATGGGCAGCGATGCCGGCCCTTCCGAAGCCGGACCGCAGATTGCGGTCGAGTTGCCGCAGTTCTACATCGACGCGACGGAAGTCACGCTGGCCGCATACAACAAGTTCTGGGAGTCGCGGCGCGAGGCGGGGCTGGTGCGTCAGCCGCCGGTGAATCTCGGCGCGGGCGATCACATGCCCGTGCTGGGCGTGACATGGGGAGACGCCCGCGCGTATGCGACCTGGGCCGGCAAAGATCTGCCGACCGAGGCCCAGTGGGAGAAGGCCGCCCGCGGTCCGAGCGGCTTCGATCATCCCTGGGGCAACGGCCGCACGATCTGGTCGCGCCGCCGCACGCTGGAGCAGATCGATCCCGTCGGCTCGTTTCACCTCGATCGCAGCCCCTACGGAGTCTTCGACGCGGCCGGCAATGCGCGAGAATGGTGCCGCGATTACTACGTGGCCGACATTCACGAGGAAGCCGCGGCCGGCGCTTCACCGATCATCGGTTGGGAAGGTCCGCGTCGCCCTTCGGTGGAAAACGCCCGCGTGGTCAAAGGCAACGGCCCGAACTGGAAGCTCTGGCACCGCGCACCGCAGAACATGCGCGACCGCACGCCAAACGTCGGCTTCCGCTGCGTGCTCGAAGTGACGCTACCCGAGCCGGACGAGCCGAAGTCCAACGCGAGCAACGAGTGACATCTCGGG
>JAHWKJ010000014.1:0-4439 GCA_019347905.1 Planctomycetota bacterium | reverse complement strand
TTTAGCTGAGATTGGCCGGGGCGGTCGGCTCCGCTTGCGACAGCTCGCAGATCACCGTCGTGCCGTGCTGCGGCTGCGACTCGAGCTTCAGCCTCGCGCCAATGAGGTTGGCGCGGTACCGCATGATTCTCCGACCCATGCCACCGGGGGTCCGGCTGAGGTCCATGCCGCGGCCGTTGTCGGAAACGCTGAGCGTCACCGTCGATTCACTGTCGGAATCCGGCTCCGACTGGTCGAGCTCAATGACGATCTGGCTGGCATCGGCGTGCCGCAGGGCGTTGTGCAGGGCCTCCTGGGCGATGCGATACAGATGCATGGCCGCCGTGGCCTTCTCGACGCGCACCGCCCGCGGGGATTCGAACCGGCAGGCGATGCCGGTGGCTGCCTGCGTGCGTTCGGCGAGCGTCGCCAGTGCCACGCCCAGGCCGGCCGCGTCCAGCTCGACCGGCATCATGCCCCGTGCCAGACCGTGGACCTGCCGCTGCGTCACCCCCACCTGATCGACCAGTTTTTGAATCAGCTCTGCGCGCGGGGGGCGGTCTTCGCGCATTTCGCGGCGCAGGCAGGCCGCCATCATGCTGATGCCGGTCAGCTCCTGGGCCACGCTGTCGTGCAATTCGTGGGCGAATCTCCGCTGCTCCTCTTCGGCAATCCGCGCCACTTCGCGCTCCAGCTCCTGCCGCTCGAACACGCGGCCCAGCTCGATGCCGAGCTGCTGCATGTCCTCGAGCAGCTCCTTGTTCGGTTCCGTGAGCCTGCCGTCGAAGAACTCCAGCACGCTCACCACGCGATCGCGCACGAGCACCGGATACGCGGCCGCCGACTGCAGTTCCGCATCGCTGACGGCTTCTATGCCGATCCTCTGAGGCACCTGCGAGAGGTCGCCCACCCAGCGCGGCTTCCGCGTCTGAAGCACTTCGCCCACGATCCCCTGGCCTGCACGGAACCGTTCGAGGCCGCGGCTGGCCGCGAGGTCTCGGTATTGCTCCGGCGGGTTGAGCACCCAGATGCCACTCGACACGAAAACGTTCGGATCGTCCGGCGACGGGACCCACGCGTGGCCGACCGGCCAGCCCAGATAGCGGCCGACGCGCTCCATCGCGTGCTGCAGCGCTTGTTCGATCGTGGCGGCCTCGTTGGCCACGATAGCCACGTCGTGCAGCAGCTTCAGCGCCCGCGTCCGCTGCACCACCCGCAGCTCCAGCTCCTGGTTGAGCTCCTTGAGCTCGTCCTCGGCGAGCTTGCGGCGGGTGATGTCGAGGAAGGTAATCACGACGCCGGCAATGCGGTTGTCCTGCGTGCGGTACGGCAGCACGCGGCGCAGGAACCAGCGGCCGTCGTCTGAGGACACCTCCTTTTCGATGGGCACCAGCGTGGCGAGCACGGCCTCGGCGTCGGGCACCAGCGACTCGTCGGCAAAGCGCTGCGTGATGTCGCCGATCGGCCGGCCCACGTCGCCGGGCACCAGCCGCACGAGCCGCGTCATTGGCGGAGTGAAGCGGCGGACGCGGAAGCTTGTATCGAGGAACAAGACGGCGATGTCGGTGCTGGTCAGCAAGTTGCTCAGGTCGTTGGTGAGTTCTTCAAACTCCTCCAGCTTGGCCTCGAGCTGATGGTTGACCGTGTGCAGCTCTTCGTTGAGCGACTGCAGCTCTTCCTTTGAGGTTTCCAGCTCTTCGTTGGCCGACTGCAGCTCTTCGTTGATCGAGGTGGCTTCCTCGTTGGAAGCCTTGAGCTCCTCGTTGGACGTCTCCAGCTCCTCGATCGTGCTTTCCAGTTCCTCGCGCGTGGAGCGCAGCTCGTCCTCGAGCCGGCGGTCGGCCGGCGGCTCCTCGACCGGTTGGGCGGGCCGTGTGGCGATGCGGCCCCGCTCGGTGCGCTGGCTCTCTTCGAAGCTGATGAGCAAGAGGCCCGCAGTCCCACGGTTTTCGAGCGGCGTCACCGTGACGGCGACCGGCGCGGCGGAACGGCGGCGGCTCGAGACGGTCACCCGCCGGCGGTCCTCGTCGACCCGCTTGAGCGCCGCGCGCAGCGCCGAGCGCAGCTCTTCCCGCACGAGCGAACGCACGTCCCGCGTGGGCGGCCCCGGCGGATGCGTCAGGTATTGGTCGGCCTGGCCGTGAATGTGCAGCACCTGAAAGGCATGATCCACGAGCACGCTGGGCGGCGCGAAGGCCTGCAGGAGCGCCTGCTCCACCAACCGCTCCGGCGCCGCCGGTCGCCGGCGCGGACGCGACAACAATTCGGAGTCGCTCCGCGGCTCCAGGCGCTCCGACAGCGGAAAGTCCACGCGGTCGTGGCGCGTCGGCCCCACCTTGCGATAGATCCGGAAGGACTTCGAGACGGGCTCGAACAAATCGTCGTGCCGGCCGATCGTCTCGGCACTGCCCAGGAGCAGGTAGCCCCCCTCGTTGAGCGCGAAGTGAAACAGCGCAATCACCTGCTGCTGAACCTCCGGCTCCAGGTAGATCAAGAGGTTGCGGCAGGAGATGAGATCCAGCCGCGAGAAGGGCGGGTCGTTCAGCAGGTTCTGCGGCGCGAACACCACCGACTCGCGAATGTGCTTCTTGACGACGTACCTGCTGTGTTCTCTCTCAAAAAACCGCGTCAGTCGCTCGGGCGGAAGGTCGAGCTCGATGCTGTCGGGATAGCAGCCCAGGCGGGCATAACTCAGGCCGCCTTCCACGGGGTCGGTCGCGAAGACCTTGATGGGGCAGTACTTGTTGGCCGCCGTCACGTGCTCGTCCAGCAGCATGGCGATCGTGTAAGCCTCCTCGCCGGTCGAGCAGGCCGGCACCCAGACGCGAATCGGGGCCTCGATCTCGCGGCTCTTGACCAGCGGTTCGATCACCACGCGCTCCAGCGCTTCCCAGACTTTCGGATCGCGGAAGAAATTCGTGACCGTGATGAGCAGGTCCCGAACAAGGTGCTGCAGCTCGTCGTGCTGTTCGCGCAGATGGGCGGCATAGGCGGGCAGCCGCTCGATGCCCAACAGGCCCATCCGCCGGGCGATGCGCCGCATCAGCGTGGCCTTCTTATAGCAGCGGAAGTCGTGCCCGGCGCGGGCGTTGATCAGGGCCAGGATTTCATTGATGTGGCGCTGGGCGGCCTCTTCCTGGGCGCGGAGGGCGCCTTCGCGGATGTATGGATGGCTGACGTAGCTGACCAGTGCATCGGCCATCTTCTCCACGGGCAGGATGAAGTCGACCAGCCCCGTCTCGATGGCGGCCCGAGGCATGCCGTCGTACTCCGCCGTCTCCGGCGCCTGGACCATGATCATGCCGTCCAGCGACTTGATCGCCTTCAGGCCCTCGCTGCCGTTGGACCCCGTCCCGGTGAGCACCACCGCGATCGCCCGTTCGTGCTGTTCGACGGCCAGCGAGCGGAAGAAGGCGTCGACGGGGCGGCGGCGGCCGCGCTGCTCGATGAAATCCGCCAGGTGCAGGCGGCCTTCGCGAATCGTCAACTCGCGATTCGGCAGGATCATGTAGATCCGGTTCGGCTCCACCGGCATGCCGTCCTCGACCTCCGCCACCGGGATCTCGGTGTAGCGCGCGAGGATCTCCGTCATCAGGCTCTCGCGCGTGGGGTCGAGATGCTGGATGACGACGAAGGCCATGCCGCTGTTGGTGGGCATCTTCACGAACAGCCGTCGCAGCGCCTCCAGACCGCCGGCCGAGCAGCCGACGCCGACGATGGGGAAGGGCTCGCGCGGCGGGGGCTGGGGCGGCTCGTGCGAAGGCTCCTGCGCGTCGGCGTGGCGCATGGCGGCATCGCGCGTAGCGGCGAGGTTGTCGTCCGGCCGGTCGATGCTCCGCTTGCGGGCCACACGGCCCTTCGCGCTACCGTGTCGGGTCGCTTTCTTTGCCGCCATGGCGGGAGAATCTCTGCGATTGTGCTGCATGCCGCCGAAGCCGCGCGTGCCGGAGCGCTTACAGCAGCGGCGTCAGGTCCTCGTCGAGGACGCGACCGTTATCGCCGAACATGGTCCACTTGCCGTCGAGCTTGCGTTCGGCGCCGGTGCCCTTGATGGTGTAGACGACAACGCCGCCGCCGCCTTCGATCCGCCAGCTCACCGAGAGGAGGTTGCCGGTCACGAGCCCGATGCCCTCGTGCGATTCCTCGCCGATCTGCCACGTCAACTGCCAGGCATCGCCCAGCTTCTTGATTTGTACGACGCCCTGATACGCCCCGCCATCGGGGTTCGTCCCGGTGCACGTGTAACGGCCGGCGAGATTGATCTTCTCGGCCTGATTTTGTGCCTCGGGCGCCTGGGAATGGCAGGCAGCCGCCAGAGCCCCCAGGAGCACGACCGACAGACCACAGGCAACACGCAGACGCGACATGACCCGACTCCTTCAGCAAGACGCCACGGGATGGACACGCCACACCCGCCGAGCATATCCACGGCCGATTCGCGCCGGAAGCGTCGTGAAGGG
>JAHWKJ010000325.1 GCA_019347905.1 Planctomycetota bacterium | reverse complement strand
TGCACCAGTCGTGGCCGCACATGGCGCAGAAGTCGGTGTCCACGTCGAGGTCTTCATCGTGGTAGGCGCGGGCCGTGTCCGGGTCGAACGATAGCTCGAAGTGCTTCTCCCAGTTGAGCGCCGCGCGGGCCTTTGTCAGTTCATCGTCGCGGTCGCGCGTGCCGGGGATGCCCAGGGCCACGTCAGCCGCGTGGGCGGCGATCTTGTAGGCGATGCAGCCCTGCTTGACGTCGTCTTTCTTCGGCAGGCCGAGGTGCTCCTTGGGCGTGACGTAGCACAGCATGCTGGCGCCGTGATAGGCCGCCGCCGTCGCGCCGATGCAGCTCGTGATGTGGTCGTAGCCGGGGAAAATGTCCGTTACCAGCGGGCCCAGCACGTAGAAGGGCGCGCCGTGGCACAGGCTGCGCTGGAGCTTCATGTTGTATTCGATGTGGTCGAACGGCACGTGGCCGGGGCCTTCGCACATCACCTGCACGCCACGCCGCCAGGCGCGCTCGGTGAGTTCCGCCACCGTCTGCAGTTCGGCGAGCTGGGCGAGGTCCGTCGCGTCGGCCAGACCTCCCGGACGCAGGCCGTCGCCGATCGAGAAACTCACGTCCCAGCGACGCATCACGTCGCAGATGTCTTCCCAGAGCGTGTACATCGGGTTCTGCCGGCCGTGCGTGATCATCCACTTCGCCAGCAGCGACCCGCCGCGGCTGACGATGCCGATCAGCCGGTCTTTCACAAACGGCAGATGCTCGCGCAGCACGCCGGCGTGGATGGTGAAGTAGTCGACGCCCTGCTGCGCCTGGTGCTCGATGGTCGCGAGGATTGCCTCGTCATCGAGATCTTCCAGCCGCCGTCCGATGATCATCGAGTAGATGGGCACCGTGCCGATGGGCACCGTGCTGTGCCGCAGGATGGCGTCGCGGCACTCGTCGAGGTTGCCTCCGGTGGAGAGGTCCATGACGGTATCGGCCCCCCAGCGTTCGGCCCAGCGGAGCTTTTCGAGCTCGTCGTCGGTTCCGGACGAGACGGGCGAGGCGCCCATGTTGGCGTTGATCTTGGTCTTCGAGGCGCGGCCGATGCACATCGGGTCGAGCCGGTAACCGAGGTGCACTGTGTTCGCCGGAATGATCATGCGGCCGGCGGCAACCTCGTCGCGGACCTGCTCGGGAGACAGGTGCGGCTCGCGCTGGGCGACGCGCTTCATCTGCGGGGTGACGACGCCGAGCCGCGCGTGCTCCAGTTGCGTGACTGGCGTGAATCCGCGGGGAAACCGTACTCGGCGCAGGCTGCCGTCGGACTGGGCAAACAGCGCTTCGTCTGTGTTCAAGCCCACGGGTTGCAACCCGTGGGCTTGGGGGGCGAGTTCTTCTGTCGTCCACCCGTCCGGCAGGAAGTCCCACGCCGTCTTGTCCGAGGGCGCCGGCATCCCGGGTGTATCGGGCGAGGCGAACGTCAGCCGACCGGCGACGCCGGGGTCAATCTGCGGCGGCAAGGCGAAACTGCCGGGCGTCGTGCCCTGCGCCTTGGACGACGGGTTTCGGCCGAGTGCGGGCAGCGTATACGAGCGGTCGTGGCGACCGTTGCCGTTGGCGGACATGGGCGGTGAAACTCCGTTCGGTGCAGGAACTTCCGGTCGATCTGGTTCGTTTATCCTATCGGTCAGGGGGCGAAAAGCAACGTGCGCGCGCGTAGCACAAGCGTCCCGCTTGTGCGGCATTTCCTGCTGCTTGCGATGCACAGCCTCAATCGGAGCAAGCGAGACGCTTGCTCTACGCCGTTGCCGTTGCTTTGATTGCCGAGGTACAACTGCCCGCGCCGGAAACGACACATCATGGAACTGCGTCACCTGCGCACGTTCGCAGCCGCCGCCGAGCTGCAGAGCTTCACGCAGGCGGCGCGACGGCTGTCGCTGACGCAGGCCGCCGTCAGCCAGCACGTGGCGGCGCTGGAGAAGGAGTTGAAGGTCTCGCTGTTCGCGCGCTCCGGGCGGAGCGTCTCGCCCACCGACGCCGGCCGACGATTGTACGACTACGCCCGCCGCATCCTCGATTTGCTGGCCGAAGCCGAGCACGAGGTGGGCGATGCTTCCCAAGTGGTCCGCGGCACGCTGTCGATCGCCGCCAGCACCGTGCCCGCCGAATCGCTGCTGCCGGAGTTGCTGCTGGAATTCCACGAGCGACACCCGGACGTGCGGCCGGTGGTGATCGTGTCCGACAGCGCGGCGGCGACGCGCGCGGTGGAGAACGACGAGGCGGAGCTGGGCTTTATCGGAGAGCCGCCGCATGCATCGCAGCTTGCGTCGCGACCGCTGGCCTCCGACGAACTGGTACTGGTGCTGCCGGCCGAACACGAACTGGCGCGGCGGAAGCGGCTGAAGCCGGCTGATTTAGCCGGGCTGTCGTTTCTGATGCGCGAGCCCGGCTCCGGCAGCCGCCGCTGCGTCGAGCACGCGCTGGAGCAGGCGGGCCTTTCTCCCGGCGAGCTGACCGTCGCGCTGGAGATGAACTCCAACGATGCGATCCGCCGGGCGGTCGAGCGCGGCGCCGGGGCGGCATTTCTCTCGCGCGCGGTGGTGAAGCACGAGTTGGAGGCGGGTCGCCTGAAAACGGTGGCCGTAGAGGGCTTCACAGCCGAACGGCAGCTCTATCTCATCACCCACGTGGGACGGATCGCGACACCGCCGGCGCGTGCGTTCCTCGAGTTTCTGGGCGAGAAACTTCCCGCACGGGGCGAACCCGTTCGTTAAAGATCGGCAAAAGCCCTCTCCGCGGACTTTCGGCTCGGAGGCCAATTTGTCAAAGTGGACGGTCAGAAGCACCGACAGTTTTCCGTCCTCACACGCCGGACCATGTCGCGCCTACGCCGAACCACGAGCCTGTTGTCGCTGCTGGGATACCTGGCGGCGACGATGCTCGCTTTGTGCTGCCATCGGCATGCGCCGCCGATCGAGTCTTGCAAGGGAAGCGGCTCGCTCGTCGAGCCCGGCCATGGCCGCCACGTCTGCTCGCACCATCATCACGCGTGTGACGGGTCGGCAGGCGAGCACGGGCACAGCCATGGCGACTCCCCCTGCCGGCACGATGGCGACGACGGCGACTCGTGTGCGGTCTGCCGCTTTCTGGCGCTCAAGACGCTGCCGGCTGCCCTTCCGCTGCCGGTGTCGGCTGGAGAAGCTCTCGGGCGAGTGACGCTCGGGCCGATCGAGCCGCCGGCTGTTGGAGGCGAGCGTCTGCCCGACGCGCGGGCACCGCCGGTCTGCTAGGCGCACCTTCCGTCGCCGACGCTTCCGGCTCCCTGTTCTGGTGCGTGCCGCAACCATGCGTTGCCGCTGCGCTGCCACGGACTGGCAACGGTTGCGTCATTCGCTCCGCTCCGTCTGTGCATCTGTCCTCCAGCAGCCTGGCGCGCTCAGTCGCGTTCGGCTGCCGGGAAGCTTCACATTTCACACATCGGCACCAGCGCCGCTGCTCGCCACGCCGTTTATGGAGTTCATACCATGTCCGCAAGCCATCGCCCGCGCCGCCGCGGCTTCACCCTCATCGAGCTGCTCGTGGTCATCGCCATTATCGCCATTCTGGTCGCGCTGCTGTTGCCCGCGGTCCAGCAGGCCCGCGAAGCCGCGCGACGCACGGGCACCCGCAATCATCTCAAGCAAATCACGCTGGCCCTCCACAACTACCATGAATCGCACGGCTCGTTTCCCTCCGGATGGATCGGCGTCAGCGGATTCCAGCCGGATGTTGAAGGTCCCAGCGGCTGGGGCTGGGCCGCGATGATTCTGCCGGAGCTCGACCAGGCGCCGCTGTTCCAACAGATCGATTTCAGACGGCCCGTGAATGATCCGGTGAATGCGGCCGCGCTGTCCGTCACGTTCTCCGTCTTCCGCTCGCCGTCCGATCCCTCGGAATCGCACTGGGACATCGAGGCCGAAGGCAGTCCGGGGACGGTGCTGGCGCGGCTGCCTTCGGCGAGTTTCGTGGGGTCGTTCGGCACGCTCGAACTGGAAGACTGTGACGGCCTGCCGGCCGGCCAGTCGTGCTACGGCGACGGCGTGTTCTTTCACAACAGCCGCGTCCGATTCCAGGATGTCTCCGACGGCGTGAGCAACACGTTCATTGTCGGGCAGCGGAAGACGGACGCCGCGCTGGGCTGGCATTCGACGTGGGCGGGCGTGGTGGCCGGCGGCGAGGAAGCCTTCGCCCGCATTCTCGGCGTGGCCGACCACACGCCGAACCACGCCTCCAGCCATCTGGACGACTTCAGCAGCCACCACACGGGCGGCGTGTTCTTCGCCTTCGGGGACGGCCGGGTGCAGTTCCTCAGCGACAGCATCAACCTCGGCGTGTACCAGTCGCTGGCGACGCGCAGCGGGGGCGAAATCAACGGCGAGTTCTGAGATACTCGGCGGGGCGAAGGGGTCAGACCCCTTTGCGGCTCACACGCGTTTGTCGTTCTGCATCGTTCGTCCGCAAAGGGGTCTGACCCCTTCCCCAACATGACCGAAACGATCGCCGGCCACATATACGATTTCCCGAAGTACTACGACCTCGTCTTCGGCTCGGACTGGAGGGCCGAAATCGCGTTCTTGGAAGCGTGCTTCGAAGAGCACGCCCTCCGGCCTGTGCTGCGGTTGTTCGAGCCCGCCTGTGGGACGGGTCGGTTGATGATCCGCTTTGCCGAACGCGGCTACAACATCACCGGCAACGATCTCAACCCCAAGGCAGTCGATTTCTGCAATGCGCGGTTTCGACGCCGCGGGTTCGGGCCGGCGGCCGTCGTGGGAGATATGTCCGCCTTCCGTCTGCGGCACAAGTGCGACGCGGCGTTCAACACGATTAACAGTTTCCGCCACCTGCCCAGCGACCAGGCGGCGGAGAGCCACCTGCGCTGCGTTGCGCAGTCGCTGGCCAAGGGCGGGATCTATGTGCTGGGCCTGCACCTGACGCCCTTGCGCGGCCCGCGGGTGGAAGCGGAAAGCTGGTCGGCCCGCCGCGGGAACTTGTCGGTCATTTCGCGGCTGTGGTCGGTCGGCCTCGACCGTCGCCGGCGTGCCGAGCGCGTGGCGATGAGCTTCGACGTCTTCACGCCCACCCGCAGCTTCCGCATCGTCGATGAGATGGACTACCGCACGTGGACGGCAAAGCAGATGCAGAACCTCTTCGCCCGCGTCCCCGAACTGGAGGTCGCCGAAGTGTACGACTTCTCCTACGACATCGAGGACCCGATCGACATCGGTCCCGAGACGGAAGACGTGATCTACGTGTTGCGGCGGCGCTGAGGGTCGGGCATGCACGAACGGCAGTCACAGCCCGTCGTCGAACTGAGGGCCGCACGTCCGGAAGACGCCGCAGCGATGGCTGTGGTCGACCGTGCCTGCTGGCCGGAACCGCTGGCGGCCGATGCGGCGATGTTCGCGGCGCGGATCGCGGCCTTTCGAGAAGGCCAGGTTGTGGCCGCGATCGCCGGTCGCATTGTCGGTTCGGCGTCGGCGCAACGCATCACCGCGGAACTTCTGCACGAGCACGGAGACTCCTACGACACCCTGACCGACCACAGCCGCTTCACGCGCTCGCACGTGGCGACAGGCGAAATCTACCAGCTTGTCGGCGTGGCCGTGCTCTCGGAATGCCGCGGACTGAAGCTGGGCCGGCGGCTGATCGACCGGCAACTCGAACTGGCCCGGGCGCTGCCGGGCGTGAAGCGGATCATTGGCTTCACAAGGCCCGCCCGCTACAGCCGCCACCAGTCGCTCGCGATCGACGACTACGTGACGGCGCGGCGCCGCAACGGCCGGCTGCTCGATCCCGTGCTGGCCTTTCATCTCGAAGCGGGGGCGCAGCTTGTCAGCATCTGCCCCGGCTTCCGTCCGGCCGACGACGAAGCCTGCGGCTACGGTGTACTGATCGAGTACCCGCGCTCAGTTCATCAGCCATTGGGCGCTAGCCCCCGGTTGCAGTAGTCCCGGAATTCCGCAACCGGACCCTAGCGCGTGCCGGCTGATTCAGCCGCGCTGCTACAGCATGCCCGGCCAGGCGTCCGGGTCGTTGTAGGCCTCTTCGAGCGCGGTCGCCACCGTGGTGACTAGATCGGTGCGGGTGACGGGCTTGGCCAGGATCCGCCAGGCGTCGGCTTGGGTCGCCGTCCGCCGCAGTTCCTCGCTGAAGTCCGCCGTGATCAGGATGCACGGCAGGTGAATGTTGAACGTGCGGATCTGCTGGAGCGCCTCCAGGCCGGTCATCCGCGGCATGTGCACATCGAACAGCGCAAGGTCGATGCGTTCCCCCTCGACAATCCGCAGCGCCTCGTCCCCGGCCTCCGCCTCGTAAAGCTGAAAGTGAGGCTCGAAGATCGCGCGGACCGTCTGCCGAAAAGCGGCATCATCGTCCGCCAAAAGCAGCCGGTAAGGCTTCGAGAGGTCGACCATGTGGACGTCCCCCGCACGAGACATGAGGACGCTGCCGGGCCCTGCGCCCATGGCTTCCGCGGCGCAAGATCTGGCAGCCGAAAGGGGCCTCCTGCCCCGTCAGTGCAAATCGGGTACCAGAAGCCGCGGGGGTGTGTCAATACGGCCTCGCGCGGAACGACGAATGACTCGACTCTCGACCCTTGACTCATTCACGGCGGATCATAGCCGCCGCGGTGGAACGGGTGGCAGCGGAGGATCCTTGCAATGCCGCGGCACGTGCCCGCGATCGCGCCATACTTCTCGACCGCCCCAATGAAGTATTCGCTGCACGTCGGGGCGAAGCGGCACTGTCGGCCGACGAGCGGGCTGAGCACTAACTGGTACAACCGCACCAGCGCCACCAGCAACCGTCGCGGCAGTTTCCACAACCAGCGAAGCGCGCTCATGGCGGACTGTCCGCGGGAAGTCTGCGCGCGAGGCGGCGCGCCGCGCCGACCAGCGAACGGCGGTAATCGTCCAGCGTTGCGCCGGAGTCCTGCCGCGGAATCAGGACCAGATCGAGCCCCGGCGGCAATTCGTGCTGGGTGAGACGAACAGCTTCGCGCAAGAGTCGCTTCAATCGCGAGCGGCGGACGGCGTCGCCGTGCTTCTTGGAGACGCTGAGACCGAACCGCGTCCAGCCCAGGTTATTGCGAATCCCGAACACGAGCAGATGCTCGTCGCCGGCGCGCTGACGGTGGTCGTACACGCGGGCGAACTCGCGCCGGCTGCGCAGCCGTCGGGATTTCGGCAGGGTGAGACGCATCGTCAGCAGTCAGCGGTTAGCAATCAGCGGTCAGCAATCAGAGGTCAGCGGCGGGTGGCGCTGCCGGCTTGCCCGCCGGTGCCGATGGATAATGCGATCTTCGATGGCTCAGACTGGTGGCGACGCGGGATTGTCACGCTCGCAATCGGATGCTGGCCCTTGCGTGCGTGATGACTCGGCTTCTGGCTTTAGATACCACAGCGTATC
>JAHWKJ010000324.1 GCA_019347905.1 Planctomycetota bacterium | reverse complement strand
CCGGCGGCTGGCGCCCCTGGTGAGCTGGCCGCTGGCCGCCGCCGTGCGCGTGCTCGATCCCGTGACGCCGGTGCTGACGTTCGTCAGCCGGGTCGCGCAGCGCACGTTCTGGCCGCACGTGCGCAGCGAGCCGTACCTGCATGCGGAGGATCTGGAGCGGGCGATCGAGGCTTCGCACCTGCGGGAGGAAGTGGTGCGGCAGGAGCGCGAGGTGCTGCACAAGATTCTCGACCTGTCCGAAATCACTGCCGAGGAAATCATGCGTCCGCGGGGCCCGTACGTGGTGCTGCCGGCGCCGGTGGGACTGGCGGATCTGAAGGGTGAAGTGCCGCCGGGGGATTGCGTGCTGGTGCAATCGGCGGAGGACGACGATTTTTCCGGCGTCGTGCTGTTGAGCGAGTTCGCGAGCCTGACCGAACAAGGTCTGGAACGCGCTGCCGATCCGCTGGTCTACGTCCCGTGGTGCGCCAACCTGGCGGAGACACTGCGACTGCTTCGCGCCGAATCCACGGACGTGGCCGTGGTAGTCAACGAACACGGCGAGACGATCGGCATCGTCACGTTCGATGATATTATGGAATCGATGCTGCTGCCGCAGGCCAGCCGCGCCCGGCGGCTCCTGCGGCGCGAACCGCTGCTGGCCGTGGACGACGGCCGCTGGCATGCGGACGGGCTGACCACGCTGCGGTATCTGTCGCAACGGCTGGGGATCGACTACGATCCCGACTCGGAGCCGGTGTTCACCGTCGCCGGAATTTTGCAGGAGAAGCTGGAGCACGTGCCGGAAGTGGGGGACGAGTGCACGTGGCGCGGCTACCGTCTGAAAGTCATCGAGGCGGGCGCTCGCGGACGGCTGCGGGTCGCGCTGTGGCGCGATTCGGATTCCACCCAACCGCACGGGCCGAACACCGTTTAGCCGCGACTCGCCAGGTCATGGGTGCCACGGGATGCTCGCCATCCCGTGCGAGGAGCTCGATCGTTTGCGAAAGCTCCTTGAAGTATTGCTTACGTGAGAACCACTCGACACTGGCAGGCGAGCTGCCAGTGCCACCCAACCGCGCTCCTCTGGCGAGTCGCGGCTAAACGATTCGAGTCGCGGCTAAACGGTTAAGGCGCAGCATGTCACCCGCAGCATTCACCATTGTCGGCCTGGGCGAAGTCCTCTGGGACTGTTTCGACGATCGCCGGTTGCCCGGTGGGGCGCCGGCGAACGTTGCGTTTCACGCGGCGCAGCTCGGCGCCCGCGGCGTCGTCTGCTCGCGTGTGGGTGACGATGCCGAGGGCGAGGAGTTGGTTCGATTTCTCGAGGGACAGGGCCTCGACACGTCCGCGATCCAGATCGACAGCGGACGGTCCACCGGTCGCGTCACCGTCGATACCAGCGACCCCGACCGCCCCGTGTTCACCATCCACGAAAGCGTCGCCTGGGACGAAATCGCGTGCGACGAGACGGCGCGCGACCTGATGCGCCGCGCCGATGCGGTCTGCTTCGGCACGCTGGCCCAGCGATCGCCGCAAAGCCGGGAGGCGATTCACCAGTGCCTCGCCGCGACGCGGCCCGGCTGTCTGAAGGTATACGATGTGAACCTGCGGCAGCATTGGTACGAGCGGGACCGGATCGAGCGCTCGCTGGCCGCCGCAGACGTCGTGAAGCTAAACGAACATGAAGTGGCGGTGCTGGGGCCGCTGCTGGGGATGGGGGAATCGTTCGCAGCCGGTTCGAGCGATGAGGCTGCGCGATCCTTCGCACGACGACTGGTGGAGTCCTATCGTGTCGCAATTGTCTGTGTCACGCGGGGCGAGCGCGGGTGCCTTGCGCTTTCGGCAAGCGAGGACGTGGTCGTTCCCGGCCGCCCGGTGGTAACGGCTGACGCGGTGGGAGCGGGCGACGCGTTCACGGCGGCGCTGATCGTCGCCCGCCTGGCGTCGTGGCCGTTGCAGCGGGCGATTGCCTTTGCTAATCAGATTGGAGCGCTCGTCGCCTCGCATCCCGGAGCGATGCCGCCGCTCGAGACTCAGTTCGCCGACTTGTGGCGTGGTGCGGTGAAGGGGTCAGACCCCTTTGCGGACGAGCGATGATGGACATGGAGAGTCGGTGAGCCGCAAAGGGGTCTGACCCCGTCCCGGTGGACCCCGTCGAGGACCATCACGTGTGGGTTCGCAAGCGTCTCGACATTGGCTGGGCCGATTTCGCGGCCGGGGCTGCCGCGTGCTTCACGCGCTGGAACGGCTGCCGGTTGGCGCGGCTTGTCGAGCAGCGCTGGTCCGATGCGGATGAGGCCGTCTTCACGCTTTCAGTCCGTAGCGCGTGGGATCTCTTGTTGGGAGCGCTCGACCTGCCTCCGGGCAGCGAAGTGCTGATGTCGGGGCTCACGATCCCCGACATGGTACGGATCGTAGAGCATCGCGGACTGGTCCCGGTGCCGCTCGATCTGGAGCTGGACACTGCCGCGCCGTCGCCCGAGACCCTGCGGCGGGCCGTCACGGCGCGGACAAGAGTGGTGCTGATCGCGCATCTGTTCGGCGGCCGCGTCGACTTGGGGCCGCTGATCGAGGAGTCGCGGCGGCACGGCCTCGTGTTTGTCGAAGACTGCGCCCAGGCTTACGTCGGACCCGCCTTCACAGGCACGCCGGAGGCGGACGCCAGCCTGTTCAGCTTCGGCACGATCAAGACGGCGACCGCCCTCGGCGGCGGACTGGCCCGCGTGCGGCGGCGCGACATGCTCGAGCGGATGCGCCGCGCGCAGGAGGGCTACCCGCGACAGAGCCGCTGGAGCTTTCTGCGCCGCGTGCTGAAGTACAGCTTCCTGAAGCTCGTTTCGCTGCGGCCGCTGTTTGCTGCGGCGGTGCGGCTGTGCCGCTGGACGGGATACGACTACGATCGAGCCCTCAACGCGGCGGTGCGCGGCTTCGGCGGAGAGGGCGTCGAGCGTTTTCGGCGGCGGCCCTCTGCCCCGCTGGCGGCGCTCGTCTCACGCCGCCTGAGCAAGTACAACGCGCGCAGCGTGAATCAGAAAACGCGGCGCGGCGAATTGCTCTCGGCGTTGATCGCCCCGGCGGTTCACTCTCCGGGCTGGGCGCTTTCGCCGCACAACTACTGGGTATTTCCTGTGCTGAGCGACGATCCCCCTGCGACGGTCGCGCGGCTCAAGGCGGCGGGTTTCGATGCCACGCAGGGACAGAGCATGTGCGTCGTTCCCGGCCCGGCCGGTCGTGACGAAATCGAGCCGCGGCAAACGCGGGAGCTGCTCGCGAAGATGATTTACGTCCCGCTTTACCCGGCGCTGCCGGAGCGCGAAATTCACCGGCTCGCGGACGTGCTGCGGGCGGACGCCGCAGCCCGTCAAACCTCCGTCGAAGCACACGTCACCGAAGAGTCGCTCCGACAGCACGATGCCGCCCACCTCGAGCCGGTAGAGAGATGATTCCGTGAGCGACCGCCAGCACCCGCAACCGGACGATTCCCGCGGATGGCCGGCCGATGATCGCGAGGCCTCCGCCGCGGCCGACCGCGAGCCGTCGGACGCGCCGCCCAAAGCACTGGGCCACCCCCAGGGCCTGTGGGTGCTGTTCATCACGGAGATGTGGGAGCGGTTCAGCTATTACGGGATGCGGGCGCTGTTGGTGCTGTACCTCATCTCCGGCACGTCCGCCATATCGAAGGATGGCCAGGAAAACGCCAATCCCGGCTTCGGCTGGACGGGGGCCGAAGCTTCAGAACTTTACGGCATCTACCAGGCCGCCGTGTATGTCACGCCGCTGCTGGGCGGGTGGCTGGCCGACCGCTTCCTGGGGACGCACCGCTCAATGCTCATCGGCGGCTGGATCATCGCCGCCGGGCACATCACGCTGGCCTGCACCGAGTTCTTCGGCATTACGGCCGGCAAGGCTGTCACGATGCAAACGGGGCCGGGTGCGTTCCTTTGCTTCATGGCGGGGCTGGTGCTGATCGTCATCGGCACCGGGTTCTTCAAGCCCTGCGTGAGCGTGATGGTGGGCCAGCTTTACGAGCGCGACGACCCCCGTCGCGATTCCGGCTTCACCATCTTTTACATGGGCATCAACCTCGGGGCGTTTCTGTCGCCGCTGGTCGCCGGCACGCTCGGCGAAGAAATCGGCTGGCACTGGGGCTTTGGTTCCGCCGCCGTGGGCATGCTGGCGGGGCTGTTCTTCTATCAGATATTCCGGCCGAAGTACTTGGGCGACATCGGCCTGCCACCGGGCCGCGAGTCGGCCACAGCAGCACGACGGACAGTCAGCGACAAATCGGCCCGCGAATCATTGACCTCCGTGGATGTCCAGCGGCTGGTAGTGATCGTCGTGTTGGCGTTCCTGGGGAATATCTTCTTCTGGAGCGCATTCGAGCAGGCCGGCAGCTCGATGAACATTTTCGCGCTTGAGGAAACCGATCGTACGGCGTGGGGGCTGTTTGCGGACGGAGGGCTGCTCGGCGGGGTCTTCAAGGACGCAACGTTCCCGGCGTCGTGGTATCAGTCGGTGAATCCGTTCGCGATCTTGCTCTTTGCGCCGGTGTTCTCGTGGCTGTGGGTGTGGCTCGACCGCAGAGGCGCGAATCCTTCGACCCCCCTGAAATTTGCGATCGGCTTGTATCTGCTGGGGCTGGCGTTTTTGGCCATGGTCGTAGGCGCCATGAGAGCGCGCGGACCGGATCTCGCCGGTCCGCACTGGCTGCTGATTGCGTACGTCGTCGTCACCTGGGGCGAGCTGTGTCTTTCGCCGGTGGGGCTCTCGATGGTGACGAAGCTTTCGCCGCCGCAATTACAGTCGCTGATGATGGGCTTCTGGTTCCTGTCGATGGCCGTGTCGAATTACTTTGCGGGACAGCTCGCCGCCTTCTCGACGAAGATGGACACCAGCCGCCACGTCGTCGAATTCAAAGAGGACGCCGTTTATGCCGAAGTGCGCTACGACGCGCGCCAGCGGCGACTGTCGCTGCAGTTCGTCAGGAGCGATCGCGAGACGCCGCTGCCCATCGCGACACAGACGCCGCGCTTCGATGCGACATTTGCCGACGGCGAGCGGGTCATCGGCAAGCGGAGCATCACGCTGACGCCGAAGGAAGACGCCGGCGACGAGGGCGTGTCGGAATTCATTGCCTCCAGCGAGGCTGTGCCCGCTGAAGTCGATGACATCGAAGACATTTCCGGAACCCTAAAGGTCGAAGTCGATGGCGAGCCGCTGTCCGCGACGCTCGTGCACGAGCACTACATGTTCGTCTTCGAGGGGCTGGCGGGGTTCTACTTCCTCCTGGTCGTCGTTCCCATCGGTGCCGGCATTGTGCTGACCGTGCTCACGCCGTTGCTGAAGCGCATGATGCACAACGTGCAGTGATGCCAACATTGCACGACCACGATCACAGTCACGGCCGGGAGTCTGCCCGCTCCGGGAACCGTCGGCGGCTGGCGCTGGTGCTGGCGCTTTCGGCCGCGTACATGGTCGCGGAATTCGTCGGGGGCCTGTGGACGAATTCGCTGGCATTGCTCGCCGATGCCGGGCACATGCTCTCCGATGTCGCGGCGCTGGCGCTGAGCTTCTTTGCCGTCTGGATCGCCGAGCGGCCGGCCGGACCGCGGCAGACATACGGCTACTACCGGGCGGAGATCCTCGCGGCACTCGTCAACGGGGCGGCGCTCGTGGCGATTTCGGCGTTCATCCTGCTGGAGGCGTGGCGGCGGCTGCGGGATCCGTCCGAGGTCGTGGGACCGCTGATGACGGGCGTCGCCGCGGGTGGGCTGGTGGTGAACCTGGCGGGCCTGTGGATTCTGCACGGCGGCCGCGAGGCGAGCCTCAACGTGCGCGGCGCCTGGCTGCACGTGCTGGCCGATATGCTGGGCAGCGTGGGCGCGATTGCCGCGGGCGTGCTGATCTGGGCCTTCCGCTGGCACTGGGCCGATCCCGCCGCGTCGATCGCGATTGCACTCTTGATCGTCTATTCGTCGTGGCGGCTCCTGGCGGAGTCCGTCTCGGTGCTGATGGAGTGCGCTCCGCGCGGCATCGACGTCGATGAGGTCCGCAACGCCATGGCCGCCGTCGAGGGCGTGCTCGGCGTGCACGACCTGCACGTGTGGACGATCACCAGCGGTCTGGAATCGCTCTCGGCCCACGTCGTCGTCGAACCCGAGCGCCGGCAGGACGCCGTGCTGACCGAAATGCGCGCCATGCTGCACGAGAAGTTCGGCATCGACCACATCACGCTGCAGATCGAGCCGCCCGACTTCGAGGAACGGGCGGTCCCGGTGTAGGCGGAGGGTCGAGAGTCGAGGGTCAAGGGCCAAGCCCGTTTAGCCGCGTCCCAGCGGGACGCGGCTAAACGGGGTCGTCCGACCCTCGCGTCACTCGATCGTCAGCAACAGGTCGCCCGGCTCGACCGGTGTGCCGACTTTCGCCAACAGGCGGCCGACGGTGCCGGCGCGGTCGGCGGCGATGGTCGTCTGCATCTTCATCGCTTCCAGCACGGCGAGTTTCTGCCCCGCGCGCACGCGGTCGCCCTCGCGGACGGCCACCAGCACCACCATGCCCGGCATGCTGGCGGCGACGTGCGTGGGATCGGCGGGATCGGCCTGAACCCGCGGCGCCTCCGTCGGCGCCAGCGAGTGGTCTGCGACCGTCACCTCGCGCGGCTGCCCGTTCAGCTCGAAAAAGATCGTGCGGCGGCCGTCGACGTGCGGCGAGCCGACCGTGAGAAACTTGATGAACAGCGTCTTGCCGCGCTCAATGTCCGCCGCGAACTCTTCGCCCGAGCGCATGCCGTAGAAGAACACGGGCGTGGGCAGGACGCTCGTATCGCCGTATTCGCGGCGGTGGGCGGCGTACTCTTCGAACACTTTCGGGTACAACAGGTACGACAGCACGTCGCGGTCGGAGGGCAGACGGCCGGCGACGTCGATGAGCTTCTCGGCCGCCGCTTTGAAGTCGGCGGGCGGCAGCGTGGCGCCGGGGCGGCCTTCGAACGGCTGCCGCTCGCCGAGGATCGCCCGCTGCACGTCCGGCGGAAAACCACCCGGCGGCTGGCCCATCGCACCGCTCACGAGATCGATGACCGATTCGGGGTACGACAGCTTGCGCTCGCCGCTGAGCACGTCCGCGGCCGAAACGTCGCCTGCCACCATGAACAGTGCCATGTCGCCCACGGCCTTCGACGTGGGCGTGACCTTCACGATGTCGCCGAACAGCCGGTTGGCCTCGGCATAGGCGCGGCAGATATCGGGCCAGCGATTGGCCAGCCCCAGCGCGCGGGCCTGCTCGTAGAGGTTGGTGTACTGGCCACCGGGCATCTCGTGATGGTAGAGGTCGGCCGTGCCGGGCAACACGGCGCTCTCGAACGGCACATAAAACTCCCGCACGGACCGCCAGTACTCGGCGATGGCGTCCATCGCGCCGTCGATGCGGGGTTGGATGTTCAGCTGGC
>JAHWKJ010000323.1 GCA_019347905.1 Planctomycetota bacterium | reverse complement strand
GGAACCGTCCAGTCTAAGAACATCGACTGTCCGAAAAAGGCGAAGCACCTCACACGACATCCGAGCCGAAGTAATCTACATCGATCGTCCCATAACCCAGCCCTCGCACGGTGGTGCGCGTACTGGAGATCGTGCTGCTTCCAAATTCCGCAATGAAGATGTTTCCGGGTCCCGGATCGTTGATATCCAGCGCCGCGGCACCCTCGATTTCCAGGGGATTCAACTCCGAGCCGATCATCGCCGCGTCGACATGGACCGAGTCGCCGGCCACAATCTCACGAGCGCCGGCGACCGTGGGCACAATCAAGCTATGAGTAACAGCGGTCAGGATGAGCAGCCCGTTGGCGCGCACCGCGTGCTCGCCGAGGGTCAGGTTTCCATTTCCTCCGAGATCGGTCCGTCCTGTTCCCAGGTTGCGCACCGTCTCAATGCCATCGGCGCTCGATACAATCGTCGTTCCCGACGCACTCAGCGCCATCCAGCCGTCGCCGCCACCCAGCACGAGTTGGTTCACGGTGATTGAATTCGCGTCGCTCAGCCAGAGGTTGCCGCTGGTGCTGTTCTGCGCGTCGAGGTAATTCACGTCGATGTCGACGGCGTTGCCGACCGCCCCAATCCCGGTGGCCGCGACGAGGACCAGATTTGCGACTTCCAGGCGGGGTTCGCTGGAGTTGCCGTCGAGAATCGCCGTCCCGGTCGTCAATCCGAGGGAGCTGGTGTTCGCAGGACTGATCGCCGCGCTGATGGCGATGTTGCCGCTGTTGGCGTCGCCGATATTGATCGTGCCGGCGGTGATCCGGTCCAGTTCGCCGTCGGTCAGGCCCAGGATGCCGGCTGCGTCCGCCCCGCCCAGGTCGATGGCCGTGCCGTTGGTCTCTGGAGTCAGCGAGACGGCGTTCGCACCGGCGTCGATGGTGGTATCGGACCCGATGCTCATGCCGTCGGCGCTGATGCTGATGTTGCCCGTGCCGGTTGTGGTGGCGACGGTAGACTCGCCGAGTGCCACCGCGGCCTGATCAGGATCCTGGTTGGTTCCGCTGAGATCGATGTTGCCGCTTCCCGTGGCGTGAATGAACGCATCCGCATCAATCGTGACTCCCACAGCCGAACTCCCCGCTCCCGAGCCGGAGAGTGTGATGTCCCCCTCGATGGTGCTGACGCCCGTAGCGGCACCCACGATCCTGAGACCGTCGTTCCAGGTGGTCCCCGCGCCGCCTTCGCCGGTCACCGTGACGTTCCCCGCACCCGTCGAGGCGACCCTCGCTCCGGAGAAGACGAACACGCCCAAATTAAACACGTCCGACCCCGCGCCGCCGATTCCGCGGACACTGATAGCGCCATCAACCGAACTCACCGCGGTCCCGGCATGTCGCATGAACACGCCGTAGCCGCGATCTGCGGCGTCACCACCCCGTCCCACGATATCGATCGTGGCGGCTGCGGCACCGACGCCTGTCGACTCGACGGCAGCCCCCGCCAGGATTTGCACGCCGATGTTCGCCGTGCCGGCATCGCCGCCGCGGCCGAAGAGCGTAATCGAGCCTGACTCCGACGCGATGCGGGAACCCTGCATGTCAATGCCGACGAACGTGCCGCTGGCGGGCGTGGACTGCGCATTGGCAGACAGGCTGATCGCCCCCGCCTCTGTGACGACTTCGGCGCCGCTGGTCAAAGCCATGTTCCGCTCGGCCACGAGTTCGATCGCTGCGGTGCCGGTCGTCGCCAGTGCCGCGGCTACGTGGATCGTGACGGCGTTGATCGCGATCCCCGAGCCATCCCCTGCAACCAGCGGGCTGTTGACGGCGACGACGCCACCGCCAGCGGCGAGCGCAATGCCTCCCGGCGCCAGGATACCCGCCTGCCCGCCCACTTCGCTGACCGTGAATCCGTCCGCATCGGAGAAGACGACGCTCCCGCCGCTGGACGAGATGGCAAGCGTATCGACGTTCATGGCCGAGCCCAGGTTGACATTACCGGTGGCCGAGACGGCGAGTTCGCTCACACTCAGTCCGCCGTCGGAGAAGACGTCGACGGACCCGCCCGTCACGAGCTTCAACGTGCTGTTCACCGAGACAGGCTCGGTCGCGAAGAAGATGCTCCCAGCTTCGGGTGAACCAATCTTGAGGATTCCGGCGGAGATGCGGTCTAGCTCGGCGTCCGAAAGAGCGATCCTGTTGAAGGACTGCTCTCGCCCCAGCTCCACGCTCCGGCCAGCCGACGCCGGACGGATCTGGATGGTGCCTGTGCCCGCAGCGGCAGTGATCCTTCCCGCCGATCCGATCACCAATGCGTCCGCATTCAGCTCGATTGCTCCCGCAGCGGTCTCAACGGCCGCTCCCACGGCGGCTGCAATGGAACCTCCGGTCGTCGCCGTCAGACGAACGTCACCGGCTCCGCTGACGTGGGCGAAGCTGCCTCCGTCAATATTCACGCCGATCGACGAGCTGCCCGCGCCGGAGCCGGAAAGGGACAGGTCCCCGTCGACGGTGCTGACGCCCGTGTCAGTCCCGGAAATCGACACACCGTGGCTCACCGTGGTCCCCGCTCCGCCTTGACCGCTGACCATCACATTTCCTGCACGGGACGCAGCGATTGTGGCACCGGAGAACACGAACACGCCCAAATTAAACACGTCCGACCCCGCGCCGCCGATTCCGCGGACACTGATAGCGCCATCAACCGAACTCACCGCGGTCCCGGCATGTCGCATGAACACGCCGTAGCCGCGATCTGCGGCGTCACCACCCCGTCCCACGATATCGATCGTGGCGGCTGCGGCACCGACGCCTGTCGACTCGACGGCAGCCCCCGCCAGGATTTGCACGCCGATGTTCGCCGTGCCGGCATCGCCGCCGCGGCCGAAGAGCGTAATCGAGCCTGACTCCGACGCGATGCGGGAACCCTGCATGTCAATGCCGACGAACGTCCCGCTGGCGGACGTGGCCTGCTGGTTGGCGGCCAGTGTGATGTCACCGTCCCCCGTCACGAGGCCCGAACCGCTGGCCAGGGCGATGTTGCGACTGGCGGTGAGGCTCGCCGCTCCCGTACCAGAAAGGACAAGGTTGGCTCCGGCGCCAATATTGATGGAATCGATACCGGGTGTCGGAGCGTCATTCTGGAGATCGACGTCGAGGCTGTTCCCGGCGGCGAACGTGATGTCGGCGTTCAGGTTCACCGTATCGTTGCCCGTGCCTCCGTTGATCGTCAGCGCCGCATCGAAGCCGGCGTCGACCGAGGAGATGGTGACTGCGTCGTCGCCCGTGCCGGCGTTCATCGTCAGGCTGCTTGTGGGATTGGCGAAGGTGACGCTCTCGCCCAGCGTTGAATCGATCGTCATGAAACCGGTGGCGACGTCGTCCACCAGTTCGATCGTTTCGGAGCCGCCGTTGAATGTAAAGACGCGGTCGGCGGCGGAAAGATTGTCGGTAATCGGCTCCAGGCCGGTGTAGGTGATCAGCGACCCGTCCAGAGCGATGCTGCCGTCGCTGGCGTTGATGAAGGTGTGCGTGACCGTGTTGAACGAGCCGCCCACCAGCGCCAAGCTGTCGAAGCCGCCAGCGCCGCCGTCAAAGATGATGCCGCCCGAGGGGATCGGATTGCTGCCCGTGAAATTGACGGTCAGAGCATCGTCTCCGCTGCCGCCGGTGACGATCAGTTGGCCGGTGATGGACGTGACCGGGACGTCGATGGTGTTGAGGTCGATCTGTGTGGCGCCGTTGCCGGCGGTGAGCTCGTTGTCGGGGTCGTGGATGCGCACGAAGTCCGTGCCGCCCACGTTCACCCGGCTGAGAGTCAGCGTGTCGTCCTTGCCGCCGGTGGCGGTGTCCTCGATGACGAGGTTGAACAGGCCGCCGCCGCCGTCGTCGACGAGTTCCGCCGTCGTGTCCGTCGGCGTGCCCGACAGCAGGACCCGATTCTCCAGCCGTTCCACCGCCGCAGCGACCGGGCTGTGCCATGTCGCCCGTCTCGAGGCCATGCTTCGGCGACTGCGCTTCGTGCGGCGGGCGGGGCGGGACGTGAAGAGATTGCGCCAGAGGGTGCGAGGGGAGGGGAGCATGGGAGGCCTGATTGGTCGAGGGTCCAGGGTCGAGGGTCCAGGGCCGGCAACTTACCGGCGGCACGATTGGCGCGTACCGGGAGCGCGGGGCCGGCGGGCCTCTTTCTTTCAAGGGGTCATCGGTCAGCGGTCAGCGGTCAGTGGTCGTTTTCTAGTGCCTGGTGGTACTCAGCCTGATCACTCCAGCGGCGTCAGGATGTACGCCTCGCCCTGGACATTGCCGGCAACTTCTCCGGCGTCGTTGATCAGAATGCGATCCCCACCGTTCGGGCCGTGGAGTTCCGACGGTGAGTCCAGGTTGATCGCCGGGCTGTTACTCGTACTCGAGCCAGCCCTCGCCTTCCCACGTGTAGCCGGCGGGCTCCTCGGAGCCGAGGATTGTGGGTTCGGACGTGGCCACCATGATGAAGCTGCCGTCGATGAGCTTCGCGAAGCGGCCCGTGCACGTCCAGCACCGGCGTGAACTCGGCGACGAAGACGGCTTCGACGAGCAAGTGCCCGGAAGGCGTGACGTCCAGAAACTCCAGCGTCACCTCGCCGGGACCGAGCGGTCCGTGGCCGTAGTCGCACACGAGCTTGTCGCCGTTGGCGGCGGTGAACTCGAACGGCACGGCGCTGGAGAACTCGCCGCTGAGCGTTTCATGCCGCAATCCCCTCACTCGCCGCCCCGAATGAACGGGTCGGAGAATCTCTCGTCGGAAACGAATCTCTTGTCGGTCAGCGTTTTCAGAAACGCCACCAGCGACGTCTTCTGTTCCTGCGTAAACCGCATCCCCGAAGTCGCCTCGGGAGAGTCGTCGTCCTCGAAGGCCAGCGCCAGGTTCGGATGCGGATGCACTCCGCCGCTGTAATGCTCGACGACTTCTTCCAGCGTCGCAAAGCGGCCGTCGTGCATGTAGGGCGCCGTCAGCTCGATGTTCCGCAGCGACGGGGCCTTGAACTTGCCCTCGTTGGACGGCGTGAACGGCTCGTTCGGCGGACGCTCCAGCCCGCCCAGCCCCGGGTCTTTGTAGTCCAACTCCAGGCCGATGTTCCGCGCATGCTCCGTGTTGAAGGTCGGCGGGATGTGGCACATCGCGCAGGCGAATTCCGCAACGCCGCCCAAGCCCTCGAGAAACAGCCGCTTGCCCAGGTTCTCCTCGCGCGTGAAGCCCGCGAAGTCGCCGGTGCCGTCGCCGGCTTTCAGCGCCGCGGCGGCTTCGCGGTCGAAGCGCGAGTCCCACGATTCCAGCGAGCGCACAAACTGAGCGATCGCCCGCGCCACCCGCTCGCTCGTGACTTCGCTGGAATCGAACGCCGCCTCGAACAGCGGCGGGTAGTACGGCAATTCGCAGAGCTTCCCGCACAGGTCGTCGAGCGCCATGCCCATCTCGACCTCGTCCTGGATCGGCATGAGCGCCTGGTCTTCCAGCGTCTGCGCCCGTTCGTCCCAGAAGAAGCCGGGCCGGCGGCCCTTGAGGTTCGTGTAGCGGAGATTCGCCAGCCCCATCGCGTTGCGGCGCGTGCGGCCGCCCTCGAGTCCGACGCTCAACCGCCGCGGATCCGTAAACCCCGCATCCTGCCGATGGCACGACGCGCACGCCACGCTGCCGTTGCGGGAAAGCTGCCGGTCGTAAAACAGCACGCGGCCCAGCGTGGCCCCATGATTGGTGAGCGGGTTGTCCGCCGGCGTGTTGTCCCACTCGCGAAGCTGCGACTGGTCGACGTGGCCGGGACGCGCGACAGTTGCGTAGTGGAACGGCTCTGCCGGCAGCATCGGCACGTCGAGGCCGCCAAAGGCCTTGCGAAGGGTCGCTCTTTCCTTCTCGCTCAGCTTTCCGTCGCGGTCTTCGTCGAAGCGCCCCAACAGTGCCGGGCGAGTGAATTGCGCGAGTGTGTGTGTACGCTCCTCGGACGCGGCCGACGTGCAGACGACGAGCGCAAGAAGCATCACAACAACAAATGGAGGACCGCTGCGGCTCATGGATCAGACCGGTGTGGGGCACATTTATCATCGCCTGCCACCGTCCGGAGGTGCAAGCCGGCTTCACAACCCGTCAACTACTTTCCGGAGTTAAACACAGAGGTACAGAGGGCACAGCGCGGCCTGCGGCCGCAACCCAAGGAAAAACGCGAGTCCCACGCCGAAGGAAGTTGAACGACAGGAAGATTGAGGACAGGAAAATGAGCAGCGGGAGGGCAAAAACATCCAGGGCAAAAAAATGCCATCGACGGCCGGCTTTATGTTTTTGCCCGAGATCTTTTTGCCAAGCCCCGCTTTGATTTTCCTGTCATCAATCTTCCTGTCTCACCGTCCGGGACGACCGCATCCTCGCCGCCCGCAAGACCACGACCCGAAGGCGCACGTAACTGGCCCGCGCAAGATTCGCAACTCCAGAAACTCGCCGCCGAAAATCTTCTCAAAAAGAACAGAATCTCGACCGTTTGAAGTACAGTGGTTTTGTTGCTCGTCTCTGTGACCTCTGTGCCTCTGTGATTGAACGTCTTCCGCAATGCCGCACCAATTGGCTCCCTGAGTCTCACGCCGGCAGCGTGTCCAGAAACTCGCGCAGCGCCCGGTTCACGGCTGCGGGTTGTTCCACGGGCGCCATGTGGCCCGCGTCGGCGATCTCGACGAACGTCGCGTGCGGCAGACGCTCGGCGATGGCTCGCATCTCTTTCGCGGGCGTCAGCAGGTCGTCTTCGCCTGCCAAAAGCAAAGTGGGCGCTGCGATCTCCGGCAGCCGTGGCGTGACATCGGGCCGCTGCGCCATGCCGTACAGCGCCGCTGCGATCGTTTCCCGCCGCGTGCCCACGATCGTCTCGCGGATGCGATCGATCACCTCCGGCGATCTGTCCCGCGTCGCCGCGGCGAACAGCTTCGGCAGCATGGGCGTGGCGGCGGCTTCGGCGCCGTTGTTCAGCACGGTTTCGGCGAGCTTCATTCGGCCGGCGCGGGTGTCGGGTGCATCGGCCGCCGCCCGTGTGTCGCATTGAATGAGCGCCCGCAAGCGCTTCCCATGTCGCAGTGCAAATTGCCAGCCGATGTAACCGCCCATCGAGAGGCCGCAAAGGATGACCGGCTCGGTGACATCAACCGCATCGAGGAGCGCGGCCAGATCGTCGGCATGCTGCTCCATCGTCAGGGGCTCGGCCGGCACCGGATCGCTCACGCCGAAGCCGCGCAGGTCCGGCGCCAGCACCCGATAGTCGCCGGCGAACTCATCGAGCTGGCCCTGCCACATGTCGTGCGTCAGCGGGAATCCGTGGACGAACAACAGCGGCGGCCCACTCCCGCGGTCGACGACGTGCAGGGTGGTTCCATTGACGGCGATGCGTGGCATGTTGGTCCCAGGGCCGGCGCACCAAAATGTGGACACAAAGGCTGGGTGTGCTGTAGTTTAT
>JAHWKJ010000322.1 GCA_019347905.1 Planctomycetota bacterium | reverse complement strand
TGCTGGCGTTCTGCGAGGGGCGCAAGACCAGCCGCGAAGACTTCGGCGATAACGATCTGGTCCTCAAGCGATCTCTCGATGGCGGCCGCACGTGGGGCGAGCTTCAGCTCGTCTACGAAGAAGGCGGCGACGCCCGTATCACCATCGGGAACCCTACCTCACCTCGTGCCGCGCCTGCGGGGATGACGCAGATCGAGTTCCGGGTCGGCAGCGAAGGAGTCCCGGCGTCGCGGAGTTCCGCGAGCGCGTCACCGCCATTCGCCTGTCGCGCCACAAAGGTGCCGCGGAGATTCGCTTCGCCCGTCCGGAGTGCGTGAAACTCTCTCCCGAGGACTGGGTCGACGGCTTTCAGACCCAGGCCGTCTGCCGCAACATTCTCATTGACCTGACGAGCGGCGCGGTCGCCAATGAGCCGCTGCGTGAGGCGCGGGTCGAGTGGACGCTGGCACCGGCGCCGTGATCGGTTCGGCAGAATCAAGTCGTCGATGTTCCTGCCCAGACTCTTCCTACCTGATCCGTCAGAACGCGTTCCAGAGCTGTGTCGCGGCGAACGTGCCATAGAACAGCGCGCACAGGACCAGGGCGGCGCGGCGCCACAGCGGCGGTCGCAGTTCCGCCGGCAGCAGCCGCGTGTTGACCCGCAGGATCTGCACCGCGGCAATCGCCAGCACCGGCCCGGCCACGGCGCCGAGGATCTTGAACAGCGTCATCGGATACCCTCCAGGTTCACCACGAGCTGCAGGAGGATGGCAACCGTGGCGATCCACAGGATGCCGGTGCCGTGCTGGACGGTGATGGCCGGCCCGACGAGCCATTCGCCGCCGCCGATCGAAGCCGCCAGCAGGATTGCGCCGGGTCCGATCGTGCGAAACATGTTGCCCAGAGAAAACGGCAGCGGCGGAGGCAGGTCATCGAGGCGCCAGGGAGGGAGTGTGCCGAAAGGCATAGCGGACGGCACGTCGCTGAGGTCCGTGGGTTCGGTCATGCTGGGTTTTGCTCCGGCCAGGGAGGGAGCGGCTGTTTCCGGGCTCAAATGCGGAACGACCGCCGCCAGTCCAATCGGGAAGAAAGCCCCCGCAGAAGCCCTCTTCAGGACCGACACCCTCCCGGCGGCTTTAGGCTCCTTCGGAAAACCGTCG
The DNA here is from genome assembly GCA_019347905.1 of Planctomycetota bacterium. Taxonomy (GTDB): domain Bacteria; phylum Planctomycetota; class Planctomycetia; order Planctomycetales; family Planctomycetaceae; genus JAHWKJ01. The sequence goes on along the minus strand of JAHWKJ010000322.1, from coordinate 6,303 downwards.
ATCGCGGCAAAGCACCAACCCGAAGCGCAAGCGAGGCATGGAGCGGGAAACACTAACCCGAAGCGTGAGCGAGGCACGAGGCGCGACACGTATTCCCTCGCTCACGCATCGGGTTAGTGTGCGTTTTCCGACGAAGCCTGGTTGAATTCCACCTCCAACGATTCACACGTCGCACAGATTTGGCCCCACGTCACGTCGTCCAGGTCGATGCCGTCCCGCAGGCGACGATCTCGGCCCAGTCGCCGATTCGTCCCAGATGCCCGGAGTTCCGCAGCGCGACGACGGCGATGCCGTGCCGTGCGGACTTGTCGATCGCGAGCTGCGTCGCCTGCTCGCCGATGGTCTGTCCCAGCCCGAACCGGCCATCGACGACCGCAACCGCTTCGTTCTCCAGGACCACGTCGATCGACCGGCCGGCGAACACTTTGCCGTCGCGGAGCCATTCGACGTACGACGGAATGCGGATCGCACCGTGCGAGTCGTGGCCGACGAGGTTGGCTTCCACGAGGCGGCCGGCGACGCGCCGCGCTTCGTCGGGAGCGCAGCCGGCCGCGCGGAAGATCGCGGCGGTCAGAGACAAAAGCCGTTCGTGCGGGATGTTCATTCCGAGCACGTCCGAGACGAGCAGCCCAACGTTCATTTCTCCGTGCCCACGAGTGAACGCAAACGCCGCTTCATTCTATCGGCCGAGCCTGAGGCACGCACAACCGATCAAAGCGCCGCACAGCCGACACGACTTGCCGATTGACATCCCAGACCGACGGCGGTGCAATGCCAGAGTATGGAAGGGTTTACCACGGGACCAGTACCGATCCGGGAAGCGGTACTCGCCGTTGGGGCCATTGGCATGAGTCATCGAACTCTGGTGACCAGCCCATGGAATCGGTGTACCTCGAAACGACTTTCATCAGCTATCTCGTCGCGCGCCCGAGTGGCGACTTGCTGGTCGCGGCCCATCAGAAGACGACGCAGGACTGGTGGGCCGCACACGACGCGTCCAGTTCACGTGCTATACGTCTCAGACAGTGATCGATGAGGCCTCGGCGGGCGATCCAACGGAAGCGCAGAAAAGACTGGCAGTCCTCGCCACGCTGCCTGCCCTCGACGTGACTCCCGAGGCGGGAGGACTGGCGCAAGCGCTTCTTGTCAGCGGCGTATTGCCGTCAACTGCGGTCCGCGACGCCCTGCATGTTGCAGTCGCTGCCGTCCATGCGGTCGATTACCTTCTCACCTGGAACTGTAAGCACTTGGCCAATGCCCAGATCATGCGGAGAATGGAGACAGTCTGTCAGGTACATGGGCATCGAATGCCGATCATTTGCACGCCTGAAGAACTGATGGGAGGCTAGACCGATGTGGGAAGACCCCATCGTTGCAGAGGTTCATCGGACTCGCCGGGAACTCGCCGAGGAATTCGACTTTGACGTGGGCGCGATTGTCGCGGACATTCGAAGCCGGCAAGCCGCCCTGGGCACGCGCCTCGTAGTGCTCGGCAAACGCGCCGAAACGGATGCTGGACTTGACCGCAGCGGCACAAATGATCCCGCGGCGCGATCCAGCCCAAACACTTCCGCGGCGTCGCCATCCTAGCAGTCGCCGCGGCGGATGACGTAGTGCATTCGGCGGCGGAGGGCGCGTGGAGGACAAGCTGTGTGGGAGTTGCGGATGGGAAAACGGGGTCATGCTGGTCGGGCTTCATTTCTCGGTGCCCGTGGCCGACCGCGGAAAGCACGACAATGAAGCCCGATCCCTTTCCTCTACCTGGAGGCCGTCGCGTCTATCCGATGACGACAAACGCTAGCCGAGGTTTCCGTCACATACGTGTGTCGGGAGCCACGACACCACAGGTGGAGTAGGCAAGTGTGACGAATGTGGGAGGCCAGAGTCGAGCAGTATTGGAGATCGATTCAAAGCTGCGGTTGGATGTTAGAACGTCTAAAACAGAAGTAACTCATCAGGGCTCTCCCATGACTTCCGCTCGATCCGTACTGTGTTTGTTGTCGTCATTTCCCGTCGTCTGCACATTTAGCTTGCTTTCGGCCAGCATTCTCCTGCGACAGAACTCGATGGGCGAAGACACTCCCAGTTCGGTCAGACCGATGCTGATTTCCACTTTTCCGGACGACGATGGCAGTGATCTTTTTGTGATGAGCGTTGCGTTTTCACGCGATGGAAAGACTCTGGCGATCGGTTCCGGCAACGATCAGCGAGGAGTCGTTCATTTGTGGGATCTGACGACACGGGAGCGGATCACGTCCCTCAAGGGCCACGGCGGGTACGTCTATTCCCTCGCCTTTTCTCCCGACGGAACAACGCTGGCTTCATCGAGTTTTGATCAAACCGTTCGATTGTGGCAAGTGCCGGGAGGGACACCCCTGCACGTTTTCAAGCCATCGCAGGTCTCCGATGGACGTCCGAAGTTGATTACGTGTGTCGCTTTCTCGCCGGACGGAAAAGTATTGGTCGCAGGGGGCAACCAGAACATCTATTACTGGAATTCCTCGGCCAAGCGAGAGACAGGAACAGTCGCAGCCAATCAGGGACCAGTCGATGCGCTAGCCTTCTCGCCAGACGGCAAGCTCCTGGCATCGGGAGGACTCGACAAATCCGTTAAGCTTTGGGATGTTGCGACCACTCAATTCAAGAAAACTTTGGTTCAACACGAGGAACCGGTGCGTTCGGTGGCATTTTCTCCGGACGGGACAACAGTCGCGGTGGCACCGAGGTCCCACAGAATAGTGAAAGTGTGCGACGTTCAATCAGGTCGCGCCATGGATCTGGAGTGCGATAGTCCGTTCACAGGATCCGTTTCATTCTCTCCGGACGGACGAACGCTGGCGGTGGGAGACGAGGAACGCGTCATATTATTCAACGTCGCCACAGGAAAGAGGATCGCCGTCTTCAAAGCTCACGCATCGTGGATTCGTCAACTGGTCTTTTCTCCGAACGGAAAATTGCTTGCAACGGCAGATTCCAACGGCGCGAAGCTGTGGAATGTCGAGTTCCTTGATCGTCGCCACTGACGACCGTCTCACAAGGTGCCGTTCCCCTGGCGTCGACCTGCTGATTTCCCTGTCGTCAATTCTTCTGTGCTCACTCAAGCTTCCTCGTCGCGCACGAATTTCTGGACGCAGTGGCAATCGCGCGGGACGAGTCCGCGGTTGCCTCCCGCGGACAGGGTCACTTCCGAGACGTACACGCTGCCCTGCGCATCGACCCAGACGTCGTGTGGCGCGTAGAAGTCACCCAGGGCGCAGGGGTTATCGCCTCCGCCCCAGCGGGCGAGCAGGGTTCCCTCCAGATCGAAGATGCTGATGCGGCCGCCGGTGGCGCTTGGGTGCGGGGCGGGGATGCCCGGCCACATCCCAGCGCGGTAGCCGACTTCGGCGACGTAAACCGCCCCTCGCGGGTCGATAAAGACCTCGCACGGACGGGCGATGTCGGGCCATTCGTCGAGAGACTCGCCGTCGGGCGTGAACCGCTGGATGCGGCTGTTCTCGCGGTCGGCGACGTAGATGCGGCCCTCACTGTCGATCGCGATGCCGTGTGGAATCTGGAATTGACCGGGTCCGCGGCCCGGCTCGCCCCACGAGTGCAGCAGCTCGCCGCCCGGCGAGAAGCGATGCACGCGGGCATTGCCGTAGCCGTCGGTGACGTACACCTCGCCGTTCGGGGCGAGGGCCAGGTTGGTGGGAAAGTTGAACGGCGGTCCGCTGCTGCGGATGGTGCGGAAGTCGAGCGTCGTCGCGCCGGTGTCGGAGAAGCGGCCACTGGCGCCGAGGGAAAGCAGCAGGCGTCCGTCCGTCGTGAACTTCTTGACGGTGTGATCGAAATCGTCCACGCAGTACACGGCGTCATCGGGTCCGATCGTGATCCCGTGCGCGCGGGCAAAGAGGCCGTCGCCCCAGGAGTGGAGGAACTCGCCGCCCGGGCCGAACACGACGACCGGGTGCCGGCCGCGGTTGAAGACGTAAACGCGGTCCCGTGAGTCGGTGGCGATGGCGGCGACCTCGACCAGATCCCATCCAGCGGGGAGCTGTGGCCAGCCCGGCACGACACGATAGCGATGCGCGCCAGAGCCGACGGTGACGGTCGAAGGCGATGAGGTGGATGGCATGTGAATCAGAGGCACTCGATAGCGCGACATGGCGGCATTGTACGCGAACGCAGAGGTCCTCACAGGTCCAGGCGACGCCCTCATGTGACGAACTTGTCCGAGGCAGCGATCACACCCGGGGATCCGAACCAGCCGAACGGGTTGCGTCGCCGTCGGGATGCCGATAAGTTCGGTGAATGCGGCGTTCAAGACGGAGGCAGCCATGTCAATGGAAACGCGCATGAGGCGGGGTGCGGGCAGCATCGGAACGGGTGCGATCGTCCTGATCCTCCTGGCCGCCTGGCCGCGACCGGCGGGAGCCGGGTGACGCCCCGGAGGGTGCAGCCCTGCGGTCCGCAGCCGGTTGAACTCGCAGATCCAGGCCGCCTCGATCGCACGGCGGATTCAGCAGCAACGGCAGCTCCGAGAGCAGTTCACAGCCCAACGCGATCGATTGGGGCCCGAATTGACCGACGCCACGGGATCGGCCAGCCGTCGAAATGTCCTGGCCGAACTGGAGCGGAAGCGCGAGGCCAAGCGCAAATCCGTTCGTGAATTCGTTGCATCGCGGGCCGCGCGGCGCGAGGCCGAAGCCGACGAACTCGCCTCACTGCCGGAAGACGAGCGGGCCGCCCGCATTCGGGAGCAAAACGAACGCTGCGCTGCGGCCCGGCTGAATCTGGCCCAGACTCTCCGGTCCCGCGGCCGCCCGGCCGACGCCTGCAAGTGGCTGGAGCGGCTGGTGGATGAATACCCGGAAACGGCGGCGGCTCACGAGGCGCGTGAGATTCTCGCCTGGCTACCGTCGGCCATCTCTGCTGGATGAGATCAGCGGACCTGGAGCGCGAACGCCACGGGCGAGCCGACGCCGATCGACGTTTTTTGCGTGGAGCACGGCCGCTGGCCGGGACGTGATGAGCAAGAGGCCGCCGGGATACTGCCGGCTTGGCCGGCTCCCCCGGCAACACAGGCTATCGGATAATTGCTTACCGGAACGACGGCTCGGCCGTCGCGCATGGCCGGCGCGTAGCTGATCTTCTGGAGTTGCATGCGCGCCGGTAGACTGAGATCCGTCCCGCGATTCGGCGGCCGATGGAGTCCTCGCGGTGGTTTACGTCTGGGCCACGCTGTTGCTGCTGGCGAACCTGGCGGCATGGGTTTCGAGCGTGTTCACGCTGCCGGGCAACTGGCTGATGCTGGTGTTCACGGCACTCTATGCCTGGCTGCTGCCGGCGGGCATTCATCCCCGGGTGAGTTGGATCGTCGTCGCCGTGGCATTGGGCCTGGCGATCCTCGGCGAAATCGTGGAGTTCGTGGCGGGCGCCGCCGGCGCCGCTCGACAGGGCGCGAGCCGCCGCGGGGTGGTCCTGTCGATTGTCGGTGCCGTCGTGGGCAGCATCGCGGGCGCGGTGTTCGCGCTGCCTATTCCGATCGTCGGCCCGCTGATCGGAGCGGTGGCCGGCGGCGCGGTCGGCGCGTTCGCGGGCGCCTACCTGGGCGAGTCGGGGAGTACGCGCACGCACGCCGAGCGGTTCGCCATCGGCCGGGGCGCGCTGCTCGGGCGGTTGCTGGGCACGGCGGGCAAGCTGGCCCTCGGCGCCGTGATGCTGGTCGTCATCACGCTGGATTCGTTCTTCGATCTGGCGGCGGCAGAGTGACGTCAGTTCGAGTCGCCCGAGAGTAGCGGCTTCAGCTCCGGCTGCTCTTTCAGGGGATGGCACACTGGCGCGCTGGTGTGTGGCCCGGGTGAATGCTTCGGCGGGGTTCGCGGTCGTCGGGCGGCGGATGTGGTCGTTTCAGCGGCACGGGAACGACCTCCGGCCGGGCGAAGTCCCCGTCCATGCTGCGCGGCAACCGGAAGACCGTGCCCTCGCGGTTGCAGAAGTAGATATTGGAGAGGGACGGCTCGCGGCCGTGGCCGTCGGCCCACAGGGCGTAGAACTCCGGGTGAGCGTTCACCGGTCTGCGGGCGTAGTCCGCTTCGCGGGAGTAGACGGCGAACGGCTGGTGCTTGGCGCAGTACGTGCCGAGTCCGCCGCTGTACTTGTAGACGTACTCGTCGCCCGACTTCTGGTTGAAATACCAGATGCCGCGATAGCCGGTGTCTTTGCGATTGAGCGTGACGTCGTCCGCCGTTGCGGAAGCCGCGACGGCAAGGAGCACCACAGGCACGAGCCGAACGGTTTCTCGGACCATGACGACTTCTC
>JAHWKJ010000321.1 GCA_019347905.1 Planctomycetota bacterium | reverse complement strand
GCTGTAGTACGGAAACCGGTAGTGGCCGGTGGTCGCGTGGCGGTAGAAGCCGGGACCGAAGTGATACGTATACGGGTCCAGCCCCTCCTGCACTTTCAGCCGGTACTCGACGTCGCCATCGACGCCGGGCACCTCGACGGTCTGGCTGCGGAGCCGCGTCGGCGGCACGTACAGAAAGCCGCCGTAGCCGCGGTACTGGCCCGACCAGTCGTCGCTCGTGCTGTAGAAGTACGGCGAGCCGATGCGTCCTTCGTAGCCGCCCGGCTGCCAGTATCCCGGCCGTCCGGGGGCGACGAGCCGCGTGGGCGGTACGGCGGACTCGCAGGCGGCCGGCGGTTCGTCGGCGCACAAGCCAGTTGAGAGCGTCGCGAGCGCCGCGACCGCGGTGAGGACTGAAGAAGTCCAGATGCGGACCATGGAGCGGATCTCCAGCTTTTTTGAACGAGATAATGCCTTTCCGATAACTCTACCCGCTGCAATTGCGGACGCGGCCCGGCGACGAGGCGCGGGCGGGCGGGGAATCGCCAGACGAAGCGGTTGTGCCGGTCGCAGCGCTTGTTCGGGTTCCATCCGTTCTGCCGCAGAAGCGCTCGGCGCCGGACGATACAGGAACAACGCGTTGGGTTGTGAAATCAGCCGGCGGGCGCCAGCCCCCGGTTCCAGCGGTGTCCAGCGGTGGGAACCGGACGCTAGCGCGTGCCGGCTGATCCAACGGTTATTGCCGAACAGAGAGCTGTCATGCTCGAGACCCTTGCCGGTGTGATGTTGAGTGCGTCCCTGGCCGCCGGCCCGGTCGTCCAGGCCAACGTGGAACGACCGCACGTGCATCAACCGCCGACGGTGCACGAGTTCGTTTCCGGGCCCGTGACGTTCGGCGGGACGCTGTACCCGTTCGACTCGTCCGAGCCGTGGGTGCACGGGTATCACCAGGAGATGCCGGCCTACGGCGGCTATGCGGTGTTCCGGCCGTACAACTATAAGCATGTGTTTGCGCAGGCGCAGGCGGCCGGCGGCTGGGGCATGTCGCCGACCATGCCCTACTCGCAGCAGTTCTGGCACCGCTACAGCGACGAGGCGGAGTCGAAGGTCTACGCCACGCAACTCCTGCGGCCGGTCATCGAACCGGCGGGCCTGCGGCTGCCGGCAGGCGCTTCCTATCGCGCGGCGGCAACCCGCCGCGCGGCGCCGGCACCGACTCCCCGAGCCCCGGAGTTCGACCTGCCGTTCGTGCTGCAGCCCTAGCACGGGTTGCGCACGGGTCAGCGCGCTCTATCAGCCGATGGGCGCTAGCCCACGGTTCCCAGAAACTCGGAACCGGACGCTAGCGCGTGCCGGCTGATTTGTAGAGCGAACGCGACGCTGCAGGCCACGCGGCCATGCGCCGGTCTCGCCGCCGGTTGTCGCGGGTCGGGCGGTTGATAGAATACCGCTGCCAGAACGCTTCCCCTCTCCCGATTCCCTTCCGAGACCGTCATGGCGCCGCGGCGAGAAGTCTTTCCCCACGTCATCGAGATGAATTACCAGGCGCGGCGGCGGCTGGGGTGCTCGGTCTATCTGCTGTTCAGCGACGACCTGGAGTGGCTGTTGATCGACATCGGCTACGAGGACACCGTCTCCGAAATCATCGACCTGATCCGGCAGATGGACTTTCCGCTGGCCAACTGCAAATACCTCATCGCCACGCATGCCGACGTCGATCACATTCAGGGCCTGAAGCGGGCGGCCGAGCTGTTGCCCTCGGCCAAAACGGTGGGCCATCCCGACGCGGCCCGCATCCTTGCCGAAGGCGACCGCGTGATGACCTACGCGGAGATCTCGGCCCAGAAGATCTCGATCGACATGCCGGCGATTCGGCTCGACCGCACGATCGAGGAAGGCGACGTTCTCAAGGTGGGGGACCTGGAGCTGGAGGTCTGGCACACGCCGGGGCACACCAGCGGACAGCTCGCGTTCCGCTTCGGGAAGCTGCTGTTCTCGGGGGACAACATCTATCGGGACGGTTGCGTGGGCAACATCGACGCCCACCACGGCTCAGACATCCCCGCGTTCGTCCGCTCGCTGGAGCGGATTCGCGACAGCGACGTCGAGTGGCTGCTGCCCAGCCATGGCCCCATCTTCCGCAACGACCGGGCGCTGCTGCAGGCGACGATCGACCGGCTGGAAGGCTATAAGCACATGGCCGACTTCGGCACGTGCGCCGTCGACTGGCCGCTGCTGCGAGAGTGGGACGAGGAACTGGCGCGGGGTTTCGATCCGGCTGCGGCCGGATGATGCGAGAGCCTTGACGGTGGCGGGAGCGGCCGATAGAAATGACCAGTTCCGTCAAACGCAGCGAATTTTCCTCGACGCACTGATTAACTTCGAAGCGCATGCCGACCATCAACCAGCTTGTCCGCAAGCCGCGCAAGCCGCAGAAGTCCAAGACCAAGACGCCGCTCCTGGAGGGCTGCCCTCAGAAGCGGGGCGTGTGCCTCAACGTCAAGACGGTCACGCCCAAGAAGCCTAACTCGGCGCTGCGGAAGGTGGCCCGCGTGCGGCTGTCCAACGGCAAAGAGTGCACCGCCTACATTCCGGGTGAAGGCCACAACCTGCAGGAGCACTCGATCGTGCTGGTCCGCGGCGGCCGCGTCCGCGACCTGCCCGGCGTGCGCTACAAGATCATCCGCGGCGTGCTGGATACGCTGGGCGTGGGCGACCGCCGCCAGGCCCGCAGCCGCTACGGAGCCAAGAGGCCCAAGTAGAGCGGGAGGTCGAAAAGTCGAAAGGGTCGAAAGCCAGAACGGCCCAGCACCCAGCCACGACGTTTCGACCGCTTCGACCTTCGACCTTCGACCCTTCCGACCTTCGACCTTTTCGACCTGCGATTCCGATGACCAGAGGTTTCACCGCCAGCGCCGCGCAGCTTCAGCCCGATTCGCGCTTTGAGTCGAAGCTCGCCAGCAAGTTCGTCAACTGCCTGATGCACGACGGCAAAAAGAGCGTCGCGCAGCGGGTGTTCTACGACGCCATGGACATCATCGCCGAGCGCGTGAAGGACGAAGAGCCGATCAACGTCTTCACGCGGGCGGTCGACAACGTGAAGCCCGCGATCGAAGTTCGCTCGAAGCGCGTCGGCGGGGCGACCTACCAAGTGCCCACGCCCGTGAACTACCGGCGTCAGCAGGCGCTGGCCATCCGCTGGATCCTGGAGGCCGTGCGGGGCAAGCGCGGGCGGCCGACGTATCGCCGGCTGGCAGATGAGCTGATCGCCGCCTTCCGCCGCGAAGGCGCCGCCATGACCAAGCGCGACAACGTCCACCGCATGGCCGACGCCAACAAGGCCTTCGCCCACTTCGCGTGGTGACGGGGGAGCTTTCAGCGGTCAGCTTTCAGCGGTCAGCACAGACAAGGTAAGCTGACCGCTGAAAGCTGACCGCTGAAAGCTTTATCCCCCATGCGCGACATCGCCACGCTGCGGAACATCGGCATCATCGCCCACATCGATGCCGGCAAGACGACCACCACGGAGCGGATCCTCTTCTACAGCGAGGAATCGCACCGCATGGGGGAAGTCGATGAAGGTACGACCATCACCGACTTCGACCCCGAGGAGGCCCAACGCGGCATCACGATCTATTCGGCCGCCGTGACCTGCCGCTGGAAGGGCATCACGATCAACATCATCGACACGCCGGGCCATGTCGATTTCACCGCGGAAGTCGAACGCAGCCTGCGCGTGCTCGATGGCGGAGTGGTGGTGTTCAGCGCCGTCGAGGGCGTCGAAGCACAAAGCGAAACCGTGTGGCGGCAGGCGGACCGTTACCGTGTGCCGCGAATCTGCTTCATCAACAAGATGGACCGCATCGGGGCGGGCTTCGAGCGGACGCTGGAAGAAATCAAGCGCCGCCTCAAAGGCACGCCGATTCCACTCACCGTGCCGATGGGCTCGGCCCACGAGCTGGAAGGCGTCATCGACCTCATCCAGCAGAAGGCCCTGTACTTCGACCCGGATTCGAAGGGCAAGGACTTCCGCGCCGAGGAGATTTCCGACAAGCACCGCCCGATGGCCGACGTCTGGCGCAAAAAGCTCCTGGAAAGCGTGGCCCTGCTCGACGACGACGTGCTGTCCATTTATATGGAGACCAACGACGTCCCCGCCGAGCAGATTTACAAGCTGCTGCGCACCGCCACGCTCGCCGGTCACGTGCAGCCCACGTTCTCCGGTTCGGCCAAGAACTACGTCGGCGTGCAGCCGCTCCTGGACGGCGTCTCCCGCTATCTGCCCAGCCCGCTCGACCGCCCGCCGGTGACGGGCGAGCACCCCAACCCCAAAAAACGCGACAAGCCGCAGGTCCGCCAGCCGTCCGTCGAGGAGCCGTTCTGCGGGCTGGTGTTCAAGATCCAGGCTGGTCCGCACGGCGACTTGTGTTTCGTGCGCGTGTACTCCGGCGTTTTAAAGTCCGGCAGCCGCGTGCTCAACGCCCGCACCGGCAACAAGGAGCTGGTCAATCAGATCTGGCACATCCAGGCCGACTCCAAGGCCAAGATCGAAGAGTTGGAGGCCGGCGACATCGGCGGCGTCATCGGGCCGAAGGAGGCCGTCACCGGCGATACGCTCTGCGACCAGGGCCGCCCCGTCCTGCTCGAAAGCATCACGTTTCCCGAAACGGTCATCTCGATGGCCGTCGAGCCGGAAACCAGCGCCGAGCGCAAGAAGCTCGAAGAGACGCTGGCCCGCCTCGCACGCCAGGACCCCACCTTCAACACGCGCATCGACGAGGAGACCGGCCAGACGATCATCAGCGGCATGGGCGAACTGCACCTGGAGGTGCTCCGCAACCGGATGCTGCGAGATTCGAACCTCAACGTGCGCGTGCACAAGCCGCGGGTCAGCTACCGCGAGACGATCCGCTCCGCCGTCGAGGCCACGGGCGAGTTCCACCGCCCGCAGGCCGGCAGCCCGCAGTTCTGCCGCATGACGGTCCGCCTGGAGCCGCACCAGGGCGAGAAGCCGATCGCGCTCGTGAACAAGCTGAAGCCGGGCGACCTGCCGGCCGAGATGGTCCGCGTGCTGGAGCAGTCGGTGATGGATTTCGCCCACGGCGGCGGCATCGTGGGCTACCCGCTGATGAACGTGCGCTTCGTCATCACCGACGTCGATTACCGCGTGGGCGAGACCACCGATGTTGCGCTGCAGGCCGCCGCCAGCGACGCCTGCCGCGAGGCCCTCAACGCGGCCGACGCCGTGCTGCTGGAGCCGGTGATGAAGCTGGAGGTGGTCACGCCGGACGAGTTCCTGGGGAACATCCAGGCGGACCTCAACGCGCGGCGGGCGATCATCGTCAGCTCCGAACTGCGCGGCGACCTGTACGTGGTGGAAGCCGAAGCGCCCTTAGCGCAGATGTTCGGCTACTCGACCCAGGTCCGCAGCCTCTCGCAGGGCCGGGCGTCGTACTCGATGGAGCCGCTGAAGTACGCCGAAGCTCCGCCGGAAGTGCTGCGCGAGATGCTGGGCTAAAACCGCTTGCTGATGTTTGACTAGAGGTCGAGCGCACGGGCTACGGCCGTCAGTGTTCCAGCTCGTACCAGTTTTCCCGCAGGATCGTCAGGTCGGGGCTGGAGCCGCCGGCGCCCAGGAAGATGCGGTTGTAGCGGTAGCCGCCGCGGATCGACAGGCCCGGCGTGCCGCCCGCGATCGCGGGGCGATAGGCCGATCGGCTCCGCGGCCGCGGGAAATACGGCTCGATCTCCGGCGGCACCGCGTGCGTGAAGTACGAGCGGTAGAAGACCCACTCGGCGGCCGCGGCGGGCTGCGGCGCTGCGAGTAGAAGTCCTCCGCAGGCCGCTGCGAGAAGCAGCGCCGCTAAACGTCGCTTGGATGTGGCTCGATCGGGGGTAGGCATGAACGGGTGCGTGAAAGTGTCAGACGTGAGAGTTGCGGAAAGTCTCAAATGTTTCAGTGACGCAACAGGCCTTGCGACAATCTGCTTTAGTCCTTGAACACAATGGCGGTCTGATGTCGTGAGCTTCCACGAGTGCACTTGCCGTGCCTTGTGCCGCCGCGGGGCAGGTCCACACAGTTCTCACGAAGACACCAACCCGACGCGCCAGCGAGGCAACTGCGCGAGAACCTGACTGCAGGTCCCTCGCTGGGGCGTCGGGTTGGTGTGGTGTCGCCGCGGGGTTGACGGGGGCTGGCGGCAGCGCGCACGATGAACGGGTGCAACGGATGACGCTCGTCCGCGCGAGCCGCCGCCGTCCATTCTGACCAGGAGCCGACTGCAGAATGATGCTCACCCCGTGGCTGACGCTGCTTCGCACACGGTTGAGTCCCCGGCGCGGGTCGCGCGCCATCTGCCTGCGGTTCCGCGCCGCCCCACCCGAGGAGGATCCGGGCGAGCGCCGCCTGGCGATCTTCGGCCGCCGCGTCGCGCGGGCTTACGTGCCGCGGCACCACTGGCGACCGCGCCAGCGGCTGAAGTGACGTGCGGGCGCGTGTGATCCGCTTTGCGAATGCAGCGCTTCACCACTGAGCTTGCCTCAGTGGATCGGTGATTTTCACTACAAGCGGGATCGCAAACGAAGAATCTTCCTGAAGGTGTCTGGCCGGGGCCGGGGCCGCCGTGGTCACCTTTCGTACTTCCACACGTTCAGTCGGCGGCCCCGGCCCCGGCCAGAAATGGCGGAAGTCTGGAGCGCGGCGGATCTGGTAGTGCAAAATCATCCGCCGACCGGGGCAAGCCCGGCCGTGCGGCGGAAGAGATCGAGGGGCTTACATTCGCGGACGGGGCGGTTGTGCGCCGCGCGGCGGCAGTCCGCAGGCGGCGCGGGCGCGGTCCAGCACTTCGCGGCCCTTCGCACGCGCGGCGCGGGCGCCCTCTTGCAGAACGTCCTCGATCGCGTCGGGATCGGCGAGCAGTTGTGCCCGGCGCTCGCGGGCTGCGGCGAAGAATTCGGACGACGCCTCCAGCAGCGTCTGCTTCGCTTCGCCGTAACCCATGCCGCCGGACCGGTAGCGCTCCGCCAGCGCCGCCTGCTGGTCCGCCGAAGCGAACAGCTTGTACAGCGTGAAGACCGTGCAGGCTTCCGGATCCTTCGGGGCTTCGACGGGAGTCGAGTCGGTCTTGATCGACATGATCTTCTTGCGGAGGGGCTTCGGCTCTTCGAAGATGTCGATCTGGTTGCCGTAGCTCTTGGACATTTTCTCGCCGTCGAGTCCCGGCACCTTGCCCGCGGCGTGAAGGATGTGCGCCCCCGGCAGCGTGAAGACCTCGCCGTACAGGTGGTTGAAGCGGGCAGCGACGTCGCGGGTGACTTCGATGTGCTGTTCCTGGTCGATGCCGACCGGGACGAGGTCGCTGTCGTACAAGAGGATGTCGGCCGCCTGCAGGATGGGATAGGTAAAGAGCCCGGCATCGGCGGGCACGCCGCGGGCCTTCTTCTCCTTGTAGGCGTGGCACTTCTCCAGGAGGCTCATCTGCGTGA